>JBILTI010000448.1:0-2584 GCA_044371595.1 Bacteriovoracaceae bacterium | reverse complement strand
GGGTAGTGGCGGAAGACCTCCCCGAGGTCGTAGCTGTTCGCGAGCTGGACGAGGTTGCAGGCGTCGTTCCCGCACTGGGTTACGTTGAGCGAAGTCCGCGCGAGGGTGGCCCGGTAGTCGCCGGCGCCGCGTGCGTAGACGGCCGACGGGTACTGGTCACCGATCTGGACGAGGTCGTCCAGGAGGGGCGCCTCGCAGACGATGCACGCGGTTCTCTTTGCCATTCGTAATTCTCCCGTCTTACTAGGCTAATCAAATTCGGACAAAGATCAAGAGAAGATCCGTAGCCGAGCGTTTTAGTTTTTCCGTGGTTCGCCCAGGAACTCTGGTACCATGGATGTTAATGGAAATCTTAATCACCGGATCTGGTGGCCAGGACGGAACCTACCTTCGGCGGCTCTTCGAAGAGGCCGGCGCCCGCGTTACCGGCGTCGACCGGTCGTTCGCCCTCGCCGGCCGCGGCTTCGACCTCACCGATCCGCGCGACGTTGAGGACCTCGTCGCGGGGACCGCGTTCGACGAGGTTTACTATCTCGCCGCCCACCAGGCCTCCTCGGAGGCGACGGCTGACGAAGGCCAGCTCGCGCAGAGCTTCGCCGTTAACCACGACGGAGCGGTGAACTTCCTCGAGGCTATCCGGCGGCGATCCCGGGCAACGCGGTTCTTCTACGCCGCCTCCGCTCACGTCTACGGGAAGAGCGACGGACGGCCCCTGAGCGAAGGCTCCCCGATGCGGCCAATCTGCCTCTACGGTAAGACGAAGCTCCTCACCCTCGAGACGCTGGACACGTACCGCCGTCGCCATGGGGTGTTCGCGGCGGGGGGGATCCTCTTTAACCACGAATCTGCGCTCCGGAAGCCCGGATTCCTTTCCCGGAAGGTCATCGAAGCTGCGCTCGAGATCCGCGCCGGCCGCCGGGAGCCGCTCGTCGTCGGCGACCTCGAGCAGCTCGTCGACTTGGGCTACGCCCCGGACTACGTGACTGCGTTCCCGGCGATCCTCCGGCTCCCCCGCCCCGACGATTTCGTCGTTTCCTCGGGCGAGCTGCACTCGGTCCGGGAGCTCGTCGACGTCGTCTTCGCAGCGCTGGGTCTCGACTACCGAAGCCACGTCGAAGTCCGCCCCGCGGTGCTAGCCGGCGGACGCCGCGGCGTCCTCTTCGGGGACAATCGTAAGCTCATCCAACAGACTTCCTGGAGGCCCCGGCACGGCTTCCGGACCTGGGTCGAACTTCTGATCCGGGAACTCGCAACCGCGCAGGAGAAACCGTGAAGCAGATCGACCTCATCATCCCGTTGTTCAACGAATCGCAGACTGTCGAATCCCTCGTCCGCCGACTCGAGAAGGTCTTCGGCTGCGCCCTCGGCGGATACGCGTTCTACGTGATCTTCGTGAACGACGGCTCCCGGGACGACACGCTCCAAAAGCTCCGGCACCTCTGCCAGACGTTTTCTCTGAGCTCCCGGATCATCTCGCTCTCGCGGAACTTCGGCCACCAGCCAGCTGTCGTGGCGGGCCTCGAGGCGAGCGTCGGCGACGCCGCCGTCGTCCTCGACGGGGACCTGCAGGATCCGCCGGAGGTGGTCTTCGAAATGGTCCGAAAATGGGAGGCGGGGTTCCGGGTCGTCTACGCCCGCCGGGCCTCGCGGCGCGGGGAGTCCGCCTTCAAGCTCGCCACCGCCAGCCTCTTCTACCGGTTCATCCGCGCCGCCTCGAACGTCGACATCCCCCGGGACACCGGCGACTTCCGGCTCATCGACCGCGTGGTGGTGCAGAGCCTAAACGCGCTCCCCGAGCATAATCGCTTCATCCGGGGGCTAGTTCCGTGGCTCGGCTACCGGCACGCGTTCGTGGACTTCGAGCGGCAGGAGCGCGTCGGCGGCGAAACCAAGTACACGATGGCCAAGATGGCGAAGCTCGCGATCGACGGGATCTCGTCGTTCTCCACGCTCCCGATCAGGATGTGCACCTACCTCGGAATCATCGTGATCACCCTCTCGATGCTCGCGGCCCTGAAGGTCGCCTTCGACAAGATCTTCACGCCCCAGTACGTTATCACCGGCTGGGCGTCGGTGATCATCGCGATCCTCTTCTTCGGCGGGATCCAGCTCCTCTTCCTTGGGATCATCGGCGAGTACATCGCCCGGATCTTCGACGAGGTGAAGGGCCGGCCCAACTACATCGTCGACGAGAGCTTCAACTTCCCCCGCGTTATTGATCAGAGTCGTGTTGTTTTTTAAAAAAAGAGTTGAGCTGATGCCCGTGGTCCTTCAGTAACCGATAGCGCCGGAAAAGCTGGAGGTCGCAGTCCACCATTTCGGTGACGAGGTCCGCGAGCGTGTGCCGCGGCTTCCAGCCGAGGACGGTCCGTGCCTTCGTCGCGTCGCCGAGAAGCACGTCGACCTCGGTCGGCCGGAAGTATTCTTCGTTGATCTCGATGACCACCTGGCCCGGAGACAAGTGATCGGACTTATGGAGGACCTTTCCCTCGAACCGGTCCCGGTCGATCGCCGCGATCCTTCCCGTCTCCCGGATCCCCTCCCCCTCGAACGCGAGCGTCACGCCGATCTCCCGGAAGGCGCG
>JBILTI010000463.1:0-2585 GCA_044371595.1 Bacteriovoracaceae bacterium | reverse complement strand
TAATAAGCTAGCAGTATCGCCCGTGGAAGCACGAGGTCTCATGCAGCTGACTACTCCGGCAGTAATAGACGCTACCAAACACTGCAATCTGAGGCCTCTGCATGCGGATAAATTATTCGATAGCTATACCAATGTGAAGTATGGTACCTGTTACTTAAGGAAATTGCTAGACGAAACAGAGGGGGACTGGACCCGTGCTCTCATTGCATACAACGGAGGGTACCTGCAGCTGCAGAAATATGACAGAGGAGAAAATATTGCTGGCGAATCTGCAAACTATGTGTTACTTGTAAATAGAGCAAGGCAATTGTGCCTTTCTAAATAACCTTAGGAGATCATATGAAACATCTAGCAATCGTGTGCCTTGCAGTTTTGGGAGCATGTAATACTCCCGCAAATGCTACCCCATTTACCCCGCAGAATACAGTAGTAATCGGCACCGAGATTAGCCGTGATACTTTGCGATTAGTTAGTGAACGGTTAGATGATTTGCTATCTGCAGAAGAAGTAATGTCGGAACTAAATATAGTTATCGATTCTCCCGGCGGATCCGTACTTGCTGGCATGCAGCTGATGAACAGAATGAAAGCATTGCAGTCTCGAGGCACAAAGCTTTCTTGTTATGTATCAGGCATTGCAGCAAGCATGGCATTTCAAATCCTTACTGCATGTGACAAGCGTATTGTTCTCAAGAAGTCTTCTCTGTTATGGCACCGTGCCCGAGTTGTACTCCCCGGATTTATGGGAGTAGTAATTACTGGGCCGGAGGCTGCATCCCTAGCTCGTGACTTGGAAACAATCGATGCCTACATTCTTAAAGAAGTTACTAACGCACTTAAGCAAGACATGTCTACTAATGATATTACCTACCACTTCAATCATGAGACTTTGCATGTGGGAGAAGTATTGTGCGACAGTGCTCCCCATTTCTGTACTGCAGTAGACTCGGTGCCCGGACTGTTTGCTATTATGACTAACGAGAAAGTACCATCGTCACATTCCGTTCGCAATCTGTTTGATATCGCTAAGGATGGAATCATTTACATCCGCAAACAAGAAGGGACTGAGCAATGAAACTTAAGGCACGCATAGATTTTGTAGAGCCATGGGCAACTCTCATTCCGCAATGCGCCGAGCAGTGTAAGATGACAGTAGACGAATATTGTAGGCGTGCTGTTCAAGTAATAACTAAACAGGGATTGGAAGAGGGGGCAAGTGATGAAGGATCTAATGTCCCTTCGGGAAATGGACTTGAGGTACGGGCCGGGGATGGTACTGATAGTGCAGCACTGGCCGACAAGAAAGATCCTTAACTTTGTCATGCCTATCCCGGAATCGGGAGATGCTTTCGATGTTTACGGAGAGAAACACAATGCGGATATACGGGATTACGTATACATGGGAGTTATATGAAGCTGCTAGACAAGTTATTGGAAGCCCGTGCCGCACACAGGGCCGAACATACAGAGAAAGAAAAAGCCAAGGTAGGAGTTCTTCGGGCCGGATCTACCGGCATAATATCCGAGACGGGGGAAATAGCCGGGGCATGCGCACGCACTTCCCTTCTCAGATCTAAGGGCATTGAAGTAGATCCGCCTACCCCAGACAAGTACATTATGTTTGAGCTCGGCTATGCTAACGAGGACGTAATCCTTAAACAGCTGCAGGAAACAGTGGGTAAGATGCCGGGCTACGGTATACTTAAGGAAGAGGAAGTTCCTATTTCTTGGAAGACAAGTAATGGTACGCTAGTCACAGGCCGACCGGACTTAGTGATTACCAAGAACGGCAAGCCCACTATAGGCATTGAGCTTAAGTCTGTCCACTCTTTATGGACTGCTCGAGAGGTAGTGTTTAATCGCAAGCCTAAGCTTGTTAACATGGCGCAAGCCGCTCACTATATGTGGAAGCTTGGAGTCCCCGAGTACAAGCTTATGTACAAATCATACAGTCAACTTGGTCAAGGGATGGCTGGCAATGATTGGATTATAAAGCAATTCCCTAGACCTGGTGAGCCCGGTTCAGAATTTATAGACTATACAGTGAGTGCCAAGCATGAGGGTAAGTATACAATCAAGCACATTAAACAGTTTGAAATTGTATATGATCTTTCATTTGACAAGTCAGGTAGACTCAGATATAGGGAAGAGGGCCACACCAAGTGGATCCCAACTGTTATCAGTCAGAAGTCTATTGAAGATTACTTCGAGTTGGTATCTAAAATGGAAGAGACTGGAGAGATGGGCCCACGCCCCAGTGCAGTTAATATCCACGGAGATAAAGAGAACTATACTCAGTGCAAGTACTGTCCCCTTAATGATGTATGTGACAGCTATCAGAAAAAGGGATACGATAAATGGATGGAGCAAGTGTTGAAGTTTACAGGGCAAAGTGATAAGAGTAAAGTTTCATCCAAGAAAAGCCGATAATATGTATGTAACTGGAGGGGCGGTCCCAACAGTACAGATAATGCCAGCAAATAGGAGACTTAATTATGGCATACACACCACGTAACTCGGGCGCTCAGAACAACTACCGTCGTCAGGATTCATCCAGCACAAGCACATCAATGAAAGGCGAGGTTA
>JBILTI010000447.1:0-2585 GCA_044371595.1 Bacteriovoracaceae bacterium | reverse complement strand
TTCGACTGGCCCGACGGCATCTCGGCGTCGATCCACGGGAGGACGTTCAGCGCGAGCGGGAAGCCGAAATTCGCCGTCGGGAATTCGCCGCCGTTCATGAGCGCGGTCATCTGCTTTTCGAGCTCGAGTGCCGAGGCCGCGGGATTCGCCGCGAACGTCGCCCCGACGGACCTCATCTGGTCGAGGAGCTCGATCATGTTCCTCGCTCCCGCGCCCGAGGCCGCCTGGTAGGTCATCGACGAGACCCACTCGACGAGGTTCTCTTTGAAGAGGCCGTCGAGGGCGATGAGGAGGAGGGAAACGGTGCAGTTTCCGCCGACGAAGTTCTTGACGCCTCGGTCGATCGACTCCTGGATGAACGGCCGGTTCACCGGGTCAAGAACGATCACGGCGTCGTCCTTCATCCGGAGCGTCGATGCGGCGTCGATCCAGACGCCGCCCCAGCCCTCCTTCCGGAGCTGGGGGTAGATCTCGCTGGTGTACTCGCCGCCCTGGCAGGAGACGAGGACGTCCATCCGGGAGAGTTCCTGCAGGTCCGTCGCCGAGAGGAGCCGGTCAAAGGCGTTCTTCACCTTAGGCGCGGCGTCGCCCGACTGGGACGTCGAAAAGAAGAACGATTCCATGTGGGCGAAGTCGTTCTCCTGGGTCATGCGCTCCATCAGCACGGAACCCACCATCCCCCGCCAGCCGATCAGTCCAACTTTTTTCATATCTCTGACTCTCCATCGTTTGCGTTTTCGGTCGCGGGTCAAGGGTAGCGTGAAAAATTTTTAAAAGTAAACTTGGAATTTCAATTTTAATTTACTAGAATGATTACGTTGCCTAGAGAGGCGCGACCTTTAAGTCGGATGTTGGAAGGGACTAAGACCCGTTAGACCAGCATCTCAGGGAAGGGTCGCCGAAATGGTTTCATCTCGCTTAGAATGTGGACCATTGGTTGTTGGGGCTTAATCCCCAAGACTGTCACCGGGAAAAAAATCGGTGGGGTGCTTTAGGTAGGTTAAAGATTTCACACCTTTACCTATCTTCTATCATCCTCCCCAAAGATCGTATTATAACTCGTTATAACTCCTTTATGAGGTGGATCAGATGACTCGTTCTCTTATCGTTTCCAAGTTCGGCGGAACTTCCATGGGCAGCTTTGCGGCGATGGAAAGAAGCGCCCGGATCAGCATTGAAAGAGCGGCCACGGTGGTCGTGGTTTCCGCAACCTCCGGCACGACAGACAAGCTCATCGAGATCGCCAAGTCCGCCTCCACGGGACGGCACGAAGAGTGCGAGAAGCTCGTCTTCGGCGTCAAGGAGCGGCACCTCGGGATCCTGAAGGAGAGCGGTAACAATCAGCAGACCCAGACGCAGCTTGAGAGCTACTTCACTGAGCTCGAGCTCCTGGTCCAGAACCTCACGATCCTAAAGGAACTCACCCCGCGCGCCGACGACCACATCCTGTCCCTCGGCGAGCGGATGTCGTCCCTGATCTTCCGCGACGTCAGGGCCTCGCTCCTGCCGGCGAAGAAGGTGACGCTCCTCGACGCGCGCACGGTGATCAAAACCGACTCCAACTTCGGGAAGGCGACGCCGCAGATCGACGTGATCGAGCGCGCCGCCCGCGAGCGCATGGACTTCTCCGGCGACACCGTCTACGTCACCCAGGGCTTCATCGGCTCGGACCTCCAGGGCAACACGACGATCCTGGGCCGCGGCGGCTCTGACTATTCGGCCGCGCTCTTCGCCGAGGCGATCTCGGCGAACGTCCTCGAGATCTGGACCGACGTAGCCGGCGTCGCGACGACCGACCCGCGCCTCATGACGGAGGCCCGGATCATCCCCGAACTTTCCTATTCGGAGGCGGCGGAGATGGCCCAGTACGGCGCGAAGATCCTCCACCCGGCGACGATCGCTCCGGCGGTCCGGAAGAACATCCCGGTCTTCGTCGGATCGAGCTTCGAAAAGGACCTCCCAGGGACCTGGATCCGGACATCCGTCGAGCATCGGCCCTCGGTCCGCGCGATCACCAAGCGCAGCGCCCAGGCCTTGGTAACGATCACGACCCCGACGATGTACAACGCCTACGGCTTCATGGGCGAGCTCTTCGAGGTCTTCGGCCGCCACCGCGTGTCCGTCGACTGCGTAACGACGTCGGAGATCTCCGTCGCCGTGACCGTCGACAACGCGACCCTCGAAAACGAGCACTTCATACGGGACCTCGAGAAGGTCGGGAACATCCACATCGACGCGGGCTATTCGCTCGTCTCCCTCATCGGCAACGAGCTCACGCGGAAGGCCGCCCTCGCGAAGACGATCTTCAGCACCATCGACAACGTGAACATCCGGATGATGAGCCTCGGCGCTTCGAGCTATAACTTCAACTTCCTCGTGAAGGAAGAGGACTCGAAGTCGGTCATTCAGAAGCTCCACAAGGCCCTGATCGAGGCCGTATGAAGATCGCCCTCCTCGGCAAGGGAAAGACGGGCTCGAAGGTCCTCGAAGTCGCGCGCGACGTGACGGTCTTCGACTCCGCGAACCGCCCCACGTATGAATCGCTCGCGGGCCACGACGTGATCATCTCGTTCCTCCCCGGCGAG
>JBILTI010000446.1:0-2598 GCA_044371595.1 Bacteriovoracaceae bacterium | reverse complement strand
GGAGAAGAGATTCGACGTTGGCCATCTCCCGGGACGTCGGAGGAAGGAGCTTGTACTCGACGCCTTTTTTGGAGGCTTTGTAGTCCTTCACCTTAAATCGGTGGAACGTGTCCATGAGGCCCAGGACCTTCATGAAGAGCTGGTTCGGGTCCACGCGGACCTGAAGCTGGCCCTCGGTGAAGTTTCTGCCGAAGGAAAGGTAGTAGCTCGCCCTCTTGTCCGTCACCGGAGAGTTGGCGCCGATGGGAAAGGTAAACGGCAGTTCGGCCGTCGCTCCCGGCGCCAGTTCCCCGGCAGGGAACGCGAGAGTGTGTTCCTGCTTGAGCGCCCCCTCTGCGCGGGACTGCACCTTCTTAATCTCCGCCACCCCGAGGCCCACGCCGGAGCCGGCGAGGTCGACGGGATCGGTTCCGTGGTTCTTCACCCGGAGCGTTCCGCTGAGGGCGTCCCCCTGCTGCCACGTCTCGCCGACGGTTTCAATGTTCCATTCGAGGGGTTTGCTAAAGAAGGTGCCTTTCATTGTGCTGGTTCTCGGGAGGGAAGACGGGGGACCGAAACCGGTCCCTCCGTAAGCGTAAGATTTAGTGGTGAAGTTCGCAGCCGGACCGGTTCACGTCGATCTGGAAGTCCGGCGTAAGGCACGTGTAGGCCTGGTAGGTCTGCTGGCCATAGCGGGCCCCGCGGCGGACCGTGACCTGGTTCGCCTCGTCGACCTCGCACGGATTGTTCATCGTGCAGCGGCCACCGGACTCATTCGACGTGTTGTTGATCCCGATTACCCGGCGCTCGCCGCGGGCGATGATCGGAGAGCCGGAGGTTCCGCCTATGGTGTCGCAGCCCGCCGTGTAGCGGATCGAATCGGTGAAGGTCCACGAGCTCTCGCGGATCTTGAAGACGAAGCCGTCGACGTCGCAGCTGTAGCCCCGGTCCCAGTAGCCGGAAACGATGTCGATCTGGATCCCCGCGAGCGGCCGGACGGCGTCGAGGAGAAGGGGCCTGATCTTCGCCTTCGCGAGGATCTGGTTATAGGTTTCGGAGAGTTCGTAGAAGGCCAGGTCGGTTCCGGTCATCGTCGCGTAGAGGATCTTCGTCGCCTGAACCGTGGTGAGGCGCATGTTCTTGTCGTAGATCCGCATCGAGCGGCTTACGGGGCTGTTGACGATGCTCTGGCCCGGCTGAAGGAAGCCGCCGCCGGGGAGCGAGAGGCAGTGGCCGTTGGTCATGACGATCGCCTTGCTCGCGAGCGGCTGGCCGCTGAAGGCGACGAGGGAGCCCGAGCAGTTCGAGAGCTTAACGATGCCTTCGAAGTCGTAGTCGGTGTCGACGGCGGCGAGCGCCTTGGACGGGGAGCGCTCGAGCGCATTGAAGGGGGCGACGGGGAACGCCAATGCGCCGGTCGTTGCGAAGGCAACGAGGAGAGAGACGAGAGTTTTCAAATTATCCTCCTCTGGATTTTAAGAGGTTGATTTTCTATCAAATCGCGGAGGATGTGTCTTACGGTGTAAGCCTTTTTTAGAATTTGTTAATCCGCGGAGTCCACGCGCTCAATTGACGCCGGGAAGCTAGTCGATGACTCGCCGTAGCTCGATCGACGCCGTCGCTCCGAGGCCCGGGCCCGAGCTCGAGAGCTGGAGGCGGCCGCCGAACTTTCCGAGGAAGGGCCCGAGGAGAACGAGGCCCATGCCGGCACCGGATTCACCTTCTGTTCCGGGCCTTGGAGGCCCGGGTCTGCGTTCGAGCTCTTCCCGGGACATACCGACCCCAGGGTCGGTGACCGCGACGACGACGGCGAGGCCGTCCGGCGCGAGGGTCGCCGCGAGGGTGACTACGGCGCCCCGCTGCGAGTACTTCGCCGCGTTCGACAGCAGGGCCGGTAGGACGTGCTCGACAAGCCCGCGGCGGTTGGCGTGCACCCGGACGTGGTCCGGAAGGTCGCACCGGAGCTCGAGGCGCAGGTCCTTTTCCCGGAGCGCGTCCGCGCACCGGTGCGCAGCCTCGGTTAGGACGTCGCCGACCGGGACGGCCTCGGGGCCGAGGACCTCCGCTTCGCGCCGGGCGACGGCGGCGACGCGGCCCCGGGCGACGAGCGCCTGGGCGGCGGCCACGTTCGCGGCGATCTTCTTCGCGGTCCGGGGCCACTCCTCGGCGGGGAGCTTCCCCGTTTCATGGAGCACGAGGTAGGAGCGGATGGCCATAAGCGGATTGGCGAAGTCGTGCGAGACGGTTTTCCGCAGCGTCTCCGCCAGCTCCCGCTCCAGCGCGAGCTGGAGCTCGACAGTCCGGAGGTCGTCGCGGAGCTGGCCCAGCTCCCGGCGGCGCCGCCGCGCCCCGAGGGCGAACCCGAGCGCAGCGGAGAGACCCGCGGCGGCGAGGACGGCGAGGGCCGGCGCGAGGAGCGGCGGGGCCACGGGCTAGAGCTCTTCCCCGGCCGGCGGGAACAGCGGCTCGAAGTCGCCGAGCTCCTTTGATTCCTCGAGGAGCGCCACGAGGTCTCGATCGAGGATCTTGTAGAGATCCGAGAAGTGGTCGAGGACGTAGTAGAGCGGCTGCGGGATGTCGATCCGGTACGGCGTCCGGAGCGCCTTCAGGGGATCGAAG
>JBILTI010000310.1:0-3554 GCA_044371595.1 Bacteriovoracaceae bacterium | reverse complement strand
GAACGAGTCCCTGGAAGACGTTGTCGCCCTCGCGGGGCTCCTCAACTCGAAGGAGTCGAAGATCAACCTCATCCCGTTCAACGAGTTCCCGGGGTCGAAGTACAAGCGGCCCTCGGAGCAGAGGATCATGTGGTTCCTCGATCAGATGATCAAGCGCGGCTTCACCGTCACGATCCGCACGACGAAGGGGAGCGACATCCTCGCGGCGTGCGGACAGCTCAAGTCGGAGTACGACAAGCTTAACCTCTGGAACAAGAAGGACGGACCGGTGGTTATTCCGAGTATTGCCAGTAGCGTACTTCAGAATCCTCCGACTCCTCGACGATAGCGCTCGAGTCGGCCGGGGCCTCCGGGTTAACCGGCATCAATGCCGCTGCCTTCCGCTGCTTCTTGATCTTCGAGCCCGCCACCGATCGCTGGGCCTCGGTCGCCTCCGGCGCGGACGGTTCGACCTTGTAGACCTCCGCCTCGGCCAGGGATTCCTGGGCGACGTGGGCATGCGTAAGGCCGACCCATGTAAGCAGCGCGAGAAGGAACAAATTTTTAGCCATAAATACCTTTCCTTGAATCGCCCTAAATAGGGCCCTAACTTTCTTTTCGGATTGTGTGAGGAAAACTCAACGCCCTTAAGGAATTCAAAAGGTTGGTTAAGGAAAATTGTCCGCTGCACGGCGAAAGTAAGCATTTTTTGGATGACATTTATAGAACTATTAGGAGAAGTTAAATCAAGTATTAGAAAAATTGATACAAGAGACCGCCATGAAGAAGATCTGCTCGTTTCTGCTCCTGAGCTCCCTCCTTACCTCGTCCGCGGTCGCCAGCGTTTCCGCCTATTTTAACCATAACCCGCGCGCCTCCTACACCGATCCCTACCGGCGAATCGCCCGGCCCGGGGATAACCTCGAGGAAGTCATCCTCGCCGAGATCCGAGACGCCCGGCGGTCGGTCTACGTCGCGGTTCAGGAGCTCCGGCTTCCGCTCCTGGCGGCGGCGCTCGTCGAGAAGAAAAAGCAGGGCCTCGACGTCCGCGTCGTCCTCGAGCACGACTACAACTTCGACGTCCTTACGCAGCGGGACCAGAACGAAGGCGAACACGAGGCCTCGAAGCTCCAGGAGCTGAAGGCCCTCGTCGACGCCAACCGCGACGGCCGCTTCCAGAAGGAGGAGCTCGAGACCCGCGACGCGATCTACATGCTGAAGGCCGCGGACGTGAAGATCATGGACGACACGGCCGACGACTCCGTGGGGGCGGGCCTCATGCACCACAAGTTCGTGATCGTCGACGGCAAGACGACCATCGTTAGCACGGCGAACTTCACCATGAGCTGCATCCACGGCGACCTCCTGACCCCCGGTTCCCGTGGAAACGCCAACTCGATGATCGTCGTTCAGTCGGTCAACTTCGCGAAGCTCTTCACCGACGAGTTCGCCCAGCTCTGGGGCAACGGCCGGCGGGGGAATTTCGGTCAGAACAAGACCTACCGGGGCCCGGTGACCACCACCGTCCGCGGCACCCGGCTCACCGTGCAGTTTTCGCCGACCTCCCGGCGCTACCATTGGGAGGAGTCGGTGAACGGCCTCGCGGCGTCGCACCTCCTGAAAGCGACGTCGTCGATCCGCGCGGCGCTGTTCGTCTTCTCCGAGCAGAACCTCGCGGACGCGATGGAGCGCCTGCACCGCGCCGGGGTCCAGGTCGGCGTCCTCGTGGAGCCGAAGTTCGCCTTCCGGGACTACTCCGAGCTCCTGGACCTCATGGGGCTCGAGATGCTGAACCAGAAGTGTCGGCACGAACCGGAGAACAACCCCTGGAAGACACCGACGGCGGAGGCGGGGATGCCCCGGCTGCCGCGCGGGGACGTGCTCCACCACAAGTTCGCCGTGGTCGACAACCGCACGGTGATTGTCGGCTCGCAGAACTGGTCCGACGCCGCGAACTTCACTAACGACGAAACCCTCGTCATCGTCGAGGACGCCGGCGTATCCGAGAAGTTTAATCAGGAATACGGCCGACTCAAGCAGGGGGCCGTACTCGGGCCGACGTCCTGGCTCAAGGATCAGATCCGAAAGCAGGAAGAGGCTTGCGCCGAGCTCGGGCGCTATTAATTCCCAATCCCGCAAACTTCGGTATAATTGAGGCTCAGCAACTTACGGAAGGAGTTCGAGTTGAGTCGCGAGAGGTCCAAAGGGATAGTTGGGATTTTCATCCTTGTTACGGTGCTTTTTTTCATCTTCATCGTGTTCGCCTTCTATACGGTCGGTCAGCTAAGGAAGTCCTCCACCATGGGCGAGGGCCTTCGTGACAAGGCTGAGAACGCGCCGATAGCTGTGATCGCCATCGAAAACGAGATCATGGAATCTAAGAAGATCGTGGAGATGCTCCTCGCGGCCGAAGAGGAGAAGGACATCAAGGCGATCATCCTCCGGATCGATTCCCCCGGCGGCGCCGTCGCGCCGACCCAGGAGATCTACGAAGAGGTCCGCCGGATCGATAAGAAGAAGCCCGTGTACGCCTCGTTCGGTACAGTCGCCGCCTCCGGAGGCTACTACATCGGCGCCGCCTGCCGTAAGATCTGGGCCAACAACGGAACGCTCACGGGCTCGATCGGCGTGATCATGCAGACGGCCGACCTCTCGGAGCTCTTCAAGTGGGCGAAGTACAAGCCGGAGACGATCAAGGCCGGCCGGCACAAGGACATCGGCAGCCCCGCGCGGCCCATGTCCGACGAGGAGCGGATGATCCTCACGGACCTCCTCGCCGGGACCCACAAGCAGTTCATGAGCGACATCCTCGCCGTTCGGAAGGATCGGCTCAAGAAAGACATCACGGAGCTCGCGCAGGGCCAGATCTTCCACGGCCGCGAGGCCCGGGAGCTGGGCCTCGTCGACGAGGTCGGAAGCCTCTGGGAGGCGGGCCGCGCGATCCACAAGGACCTGAAGCTCAAGGGCGAGTTCGCGCTCCGCTACCTGAAGCCGCAGAAGAAGAAGTTTTCGCTCTCCGAGTTCCTGCAGGAGACCGAGGACACGCTCACGTTCCTCCGGGGTAAGGTCGAGCAGCGGACCATCCCGGCCTACAAATTTGAACTCTAAGGGGCCCCGTGGACTACGCGTTTCTGCTTGAGTGGGGAAAGGATCACGCGCTCACCGTCGTCGCGGTGGTGATCACGCTGGTCCTGATCTACCACTACGTGATCGAGCGGGACAAGGGTGTGAAGCTCTCGAAGAAGTACCGGAACAGCATCTTCGAGGCGCAGTCGCGGATCTTCCTGAACGCCACCCAGTACCTCATCGAGGGGAACAAGGACCTCGCGATCAAGGAGTTCCTGAACGCCGTCGACCTCAACCGGGAGACGATCGACACGTACTTCGCCCTCGGGGGCCTCTTCCGCTCGAACGGCGAGATCGAAAAGGCGATCTCGATCCACCGGTCGCTGATCGCCCGCGAGAGCATCACCGAGTCGACGCGGCTCCAGGCCCTGAAGGAGCTCGCCCTCGACTTCGACAAGGGCGGCTTCATCGACAAGGCCGTCGAGACCTACAAGGACGTCCTGAAGATC
>JBILTI010000124.1:0-5725 GCA_044371595.1 Bacteriovoracaceae bacterium | reverse complement strand
ACGTGATCTCCGCGCTCTGCCGGATCTACGAGGACACCGAGGACTGGGACCAGGCCTACAACTACCGCATCATGCTCTCGAAGGTGGGGCAGGAGAACCAGTCGGAGACTATCTCCCACATCCTCGTCCAAAAGGCGAAGGCGCTCTTCGACAAGGGCCAGTTCAAGGCCTGCGGCGAGGAGCTCGACGACGCGTTCCGGTTCGCGCCGTCGGTGTCAGCGAAGATCCTCCGGCTCCGGCTCGACCTCGTCCTCGGGAACATGGAGGACGCGAACGGCCTCCTCCTTGAGCTCCTGAAGGAGCACCCGATGTACGCGACGTTCATCTTCGTCTCCCTCGAGCAGTTCAACGGCAAGCTCCCGCAGGCGCCGGAGTACCGCGAGCGGCTCGAGCAGCTCAAGACCTACTTCCTCGGCATCAACGACGGCGACCTCATGAGCGCGCCGTCGGTCGTCCTCTCGAAGATCCGGCTCCTAAAGGACCTCCAGCGGACCGGCGACGCGTTCGCGCTCCTCGACGAGTGGATGAAGGGCCACGGTCAGTCCGACGTCCTGAAGGTTGAGTACATTAAGATCCTCATCGAGGTGGGGAAGGTCGAGGAAGCGCTCGCGCACACGAAGTCGCTCCTGAACAACCTCCACAGCTCGCTCACCCGGCACTTCTGCTCCCAGTGCGGCTACAACTCCGACGAGATCTTCTGGCGCTGTCCGCAGTGCCACAACTGGGAGACGATCCAGTTCCGGTGGAAGGTGTGACCATGTGGTTGCTGGCGCTCCTCCCGCTCCTGGCCCTGGCCGAGACGACGGCCCCCGACGAGAAGGTCGTCGGCGTGTTCTACTTCACGCCGATCTTCGGCCACGTCCACCAGACGGCCGTCCGGACAGCGGCGAGCCTCACGACGATCCAGTGCGCCCACCCGGTGAAGGTCATCGAGAGCTCGAAGGTCGCGGCGGGCCCGGAGTGGGCCTACGTGCAGGTCGCCGACCACCGCGGCTTCGTCCTGCGCCAGTTCCTCGCCGAGCGGCGGCCCGATTGCTTCCAGGGGAAGTACCCAAAGTTCTTCGACGCGTTTAACCTGGACCTCTCGGACCTCTACTACTGGGGCCGGTTGAGCGACCAGTACATCCACGGGGAGACGAGGGTCAAGTAACATGAAGTGGATACTACTCACCGTCCTCGCCGTCGCCGGCGCCTCTGCCCAGACCGAGAAGCTACAGGAAGAGAAGGAACTCGAGGTCGTCGACTTCGCGAGCATCAAGAAGGTCCTCCAGCAGGACGGCCTCTCCGAGGCCGCGAAGAAGAAGGCGACCGAGGTCAAGATCCTGAAGAAGGTCCAGAACAAGGTCGAGGCGCAGCGCTACCTCTACCCTTCCGAGCCGGAGCTCTGGGGCTTCGTGTCCGAGTACTGGCTGGTGAAGAACGCCCAGCTCCTGAACTGGGACTTCGAGAAGCCCGACTACGGCCTCGAGAAGAGCTTCGCCGCGACGATGGAGAACCTCGGCTTTTACCAGAAGCGCTACAAGATCCTCCTCGTCAACACGCCGTCGCTCGTCCGGACGGCGCTCCCCGGCGACGGCGAGGTCATCATCCTCCTGTCGGTGCCGTTCATCCGCTCCCTCGACCTCTCGAAGCTCGAGATCTCCCTCCTCCTCTTCGAGGACTTAGTCCGGCTCGAGCAGGGGTACTTCAAGAAGGCCGTCGCGACGGAGAAGCTCGCGCGGCTCGCGGGGACGAGCTTCCAGGGCGGGAAGCCGGACGTGGCCCTCGTCGAGGAGCTCCTCCGGAACTACTCGCGGCAGGTCACCGAGAAGGGCTACAGCTTCCAGCAGCAGTTCGAGGTGACGAAGAAGCTCGACGCGTACCTGAAGTCGAACCCGGAGCTCTGGAACGCCTACTACCGGCTCCTTGGGAAGATCGACAAGTTCGTCAAGGCGAACCTCCAGTATAGGGATTACGCGAAGCTCTACCCGTCGCCGGAGATGCAGCTCAAGTGGCTGGGCCCGGAAGAGAAAGTCCTCTGATGCGCGGGATCGTGCTCCTCCCCAGCCTCCGCTACTTCGGGGCCTTCCAGCTGGCCTCGGTGGTCCTTGTGATCGTCCTGAGCTCCGTCGGCGCCTTCTTCCACTTCCTCCTCGACCACGAGATCAGCATCGTCGAGGCCTGGCTCCACAACAACCACTGGGAGATCCTCATCGGCGCGAAGCTCCTGGCGCTTTTCCTCCTGAACCGCTGGTTCCGGATGAGGCTCTATGAGATGAAGTCGATCCGCGAACTCGTCCGCGAGCTCGTCCGGTGGCCCGAACCGAAGGCCGTCGTCGTCGCCGTCTT
This sequence comes from Bacteriovoracaceae bacterium, assembly GCA_044371595.1. GTDB lineage: Bacteria > Bdellovibrionota > Bacteriovoracia > Bacteriovoracales > Bacteriovoracaceae > Peredibacter. The sequence goes on along the minus strand of JBILTI010000124.1, from coordinate 3,397 downwards.
CGCGGCCGTGAGCTACCTGTCCCTCGCGGGGGCAAGCTACGCCGGGCAGAACCTCGGCTACTGGTACTACCACCTGACGTCGTTCGTTGGCCTCTTCCTCTACTTCGGCATCGACTTCGTCGTCATCGCCTACCTCGACGACGTCTACCGGACGCCCGGGTCCGCGCCGGGCCCGGAGGCCTGGCTCGCGGCCGGCTACACCGTGCTCTTCACCACCGCCTTCCGGCTGTCGGTGCCCGACTACTACGACCTTGTCCCGTACACAGTTTTCTGCTTCTCGACGCTCCTCTACGTCTCAGGCCGGGCCTTCCGGGGGTGGAGCAACGCCGTCTGTTTTCTCCTCGTCTTCGTTGCCCCGATGGGGTCGGTCTTTGGCCTCGACCCGGTCTGGGGCGACGACTTTTCCCTCTTCGCCATGAAATCCAAGCTCGCTTTGCCTTTTCTAGCGGCGATTTGGATGGTATCTTTCTGCTATTACAAATACCGCGATCGGCTAATTTTCGGAGCACGAAAACTCGTGCGTTGAGGTCAAACATGCAGGGCTTAAACATCTGGCAAATTCTCTGGGAATCGGGGCTCGTAGTGAAGCTCGTGCTCCTCCTCCTGGTCCTGTCCTCGGTCCTCTCCTGGACCATCATCTGGCAGAAGTACAAGGAGCTGAAGACGCTCACCGAGGCCAACGACAAGTTCAACGACTTCTTCCGGAAGAGCAACTCGATCACCGACATCCACAAGGAGGCGTCGGAGAACACCGAGTCGACGATGAGCCTCATGTTCAAGAAGGGCTTCGACGAGCTCAACAAGACGCTCGCGGCCGTGGGCCGCGGGAACCTCGCCGGGCACTTCTCGACCTACGGGTTTCAGTCGATCGAGCGCGCGCTGAAGGCGGCGTACAACACGGCCAACGAGCGTATGGATCTTCGCGTGTCGCTCCTCGCGACGATCGGCTCGATCACGCCGTTCATCGGCCTCTTCGGGACGGTCTGGGGGATCATCGACGCGTTCTCGGGCCTCTCCCAGGGCGGCGGCAGCATCGAGGCCGTGGCCCCGGGGATCGCCGAGGCGCTCGTCGCGACGGCCGTGGGCCTCGCGGCGGCGATCCCGGCCGTGGTCTTTTACAACCTCTTTAACAACCAGATCTCCCGGATCAACTCCCAGATGGAATCGTTCTCGCAGGAGTTCCTGAACCTCGTCGAACGGACGGTCCTCGTCAAGAAGGATCAGTAGCCATGGGTATGCAGCTGGGCTCCGGAAAGAAGGGGCCCGTCGCCGACATTAACGTAACCCCACTCGTCGACGTCATGCTGGTGCTCCTCGTGATCTTCATGGTCACGGCCCCGATGCTCTTTAGTGGCATCAACCTGAAGCTCCCGAAGACGCAGAAGGTGAACACCGTGGGCCTCCGGCAGGAACTCGTGATCCTCTCAATCACCGAGGCCGAGCTGTTCTTCCTCGGGAAGACGTCGATCGCTCAGAAGGACCTCGTCCCGGAGATCCTCCGGGAGTTCAAGGCTAACAACACCGACGTCGTCTACCTTCGCGCCGACTACAACCTCCGCTACGAGAAGGTCGCGAAGCTCATCGCCGCGCTCAAAAAGGCCGGCATAAGCAACATCGCCCTCGTCACCGAAGTGGAGAAAGGAAAGTAGGTGGCGGCGGACTCCTTCGACCGGGACTTTAGCAAAAACTTCCTCGTCTCCTTCGGAGTCCACGGCCTCGTTTTCCTCCTTGCATTCGCCGGCGGGGAGCTCGTCTCCCGCGTCTTCCATTCAGGCGACGTCGAGGTCATCCGGTCCGCGGTCCGCGTCGACGTCGTCGGCATGCCGAAGTTCACGCTCCAGGAGCTGAAGCGGATGGAGGCCCGGCCGGTCGTCGAGGCCAAACCCGAACCCGCGAAGGGGGCCCCGGAGGAGACGAAGGCCGACGCCGACGACGTGATCAAGAAGGACGACCTCGTGATCCAGGAGGAGGGGAAGAAGAAGGAATCCTTCCTGAACCTTCTCTCCGACTACTCGAACAAGAAGGTCGCGCCGAAGATCGCCGTGAAGGGGGGCGAGACCGGGGTTCCTAACAAGAACATCGACTCGCTCATCATCGAAGGGAACCGGCTCTCGCGGGGTTCGGCGCTCGTCGGGGACTACAGCGACGAGGAGGCCTCGGCGTTCGCCGCCTACGTGCAGAACATCCCGGGCGTCATCAGACCCTTCTGGAAGCTTCCGGATTTCCTCCTCAAGCAGGACCTCCGCTGCCGCATCAAAATCTACCTAAACCAGGAAGGGAAGCTCCTGAAGCTCGAGCTCCAGGAGTCCTCCGGCGTCGGCGAGTTCGACGCCCGGGCCGAGAAGGCCATCCGGGACGCGTCCTTTCCCGTGCCGTCCGCCGAAGTCGGGGCGCGGCTCATCAACTCGGGGATCATCCTCGGCTTTCCGATCTAAGGATTTCACATGAACCTCATCGTCTTCGTCTTCGCCGCCCTCCTTTCTTCGATCGCCCTCGCGCAGGACGCCGTCATCGCCGTCGGGCAAGCCGAGCAGGATAAGGACAAGCTTGTCATCGACGACCCGGAGCTCGCGAACCTCTCCGGCGACCAGAAGCGCGTCGCCACCGAACTCCTCGAGATCCTCCGGAACGACTTCGTCTTCTACAAGCACAAGTTCAACGCCGTCGACTACCTCGACAAGGGGAAGAACTCGTACTCGACCCCGGACCTCGATAAGTGGCAGGCGAGCGGCGTGAGCTATTTCATCGCGAGCCGCGTGACCCCGGGCGCCGGCGCGAGCGTCGACGCGAGCTTTAAGGTCTGGTCGGTCCTCACCAGGAAGGAACTCTACGCCGGGAAGTTCCGAGTCTCACCGGGGGCCCTGCGGCCCGAGGCCCACGCCGTCGCCGACGCGCTCTACCGGTCCGTGACCGGAAAGCCGTCGATCTTCACCGCGAAGATCTTCTTCATCTCCGACCGCACGAGCGGGAAGGACATCGAAAAAGAGCTCTACCTCATGGACTTCGACGGCCGCCGGGTGGACAAGCTCACGAACTTCAACTCGGTCGTGCTCTCGCCGTCGATCTCGCCGGACAACTCGAAGATCATGTTCTCGCTGATCGCGACGAAGAAGGAGGTCTCGCGGACGAAGGTGCGGCTCGTGAAGAACATCGACCTGAAGCTCCTCGACCTCCGGACCAAGAAGCTCACCACGGTCTCCGACCGGCCCGGGATTAACTCCGGGGCGATCTTCGGCGCCAACGGCGACACGATTTACCTCACCCTCTCGTTCAGCGGCAACGCGGACATCTACGAGTCGAGCCTCTCGACGGGGCGGATGCGGAAGATCACCTCGCACTACGGCGACGACGTCGACCCGTCGATCACCCGCGACGGATCGCTCATGACCTTCCTCAC
>JBILTI010000445.1:0-2605 GCA_044371595.1 Bacteriovoracaceae bacterium | reverse complement strand
TTGAAGGCAATTTTTACCTCCCTAGGGGATAAAAATTCTTCTTAAGGATTTTTTATGACCATCCGGGTTGACAGCAAAACTCGGGCTTAGTAAAACCCAACCGACTTAGAAGGCGATAGTGCGCAAAAACAGATTATTTTGAGTGCGCTGTTTCCTTTAACACACTACGACTTAACGACTATTAACAGATGTACCTTTAAAACGATTTAAAAGGGTATAACCACAAATTAGGGGAAAAACATGAAAGACGTACGGATCATCAAGCGTTACCAGAACCGCAAGCTCTACGACACTTTCCAAAGCTGCTACGTTACACTCGAAGAGATCGCGCAGATCATCCGCGAAGGTCACGAGATCCAGGTCATCGATAACAAGTCTAAGAACGACATCACTTATATGACGCAGATCCAGCTCCTCTTCGATCAGGAGCGCAAGTCTCTCAAGCCGGGGAACACCGAACTCCTCAAGCGCGTTATCCGTTCCGAGGAAGGTACCCTCACTGGTTACATCGCTGGCCTCGAGAGCAAGCTGAACCTCACGTTCGACATGCCCGCCGCGGCCGTCGCGACCGAGATCCCTGCTTTCGTTGCTGGTCTTAACTCTTCTATGGAAAATTCCGCTACTTTGAACTAAACTTAGTTCATGAGTAAAAAAATTTCTTTAATGCTCATGGCCGCGTTCGCGGCCATGAGTTTTTTAACATCGTCTCTTTCCCACGCCCAGCCGCAACAACCGAAACCATTTAGCCCGAAGATCAAGACCCCCGACACCGCCTCCGAGCTCCGAACCAAGGACGCCGTGAAGGACGAAGATGACGCGGCGGCGCCGGAACGCGAAGCGAAGCTCCCGGTTCACAGCGGCGCCCCCCGGCGGCTCCAGCAGCACGGCCTGGGTTTGGGGCTCGGCCAGACCTTCCTCCTCGGGGACTACGGAAAGTACGGGAACGACAAGATCACGCTCGACTTCCTCTACTCCTACGCCGCCAGCTACTCCTTTGACCTCCTCGTCAACGCGCACGTTTCGGAGCACCAGGACGAGCGGGAACGGATGAAGGTCCTGGGCCTAACGTCCTCGATCAAGGGCCGCTTCGTCGAGTACGATAACCTCTCCCCATTTTTCCTCGGGGGCCTCGGCTTCTACGCGCCCGAGGCGAAGCGCCGCTCCGGCGGCGGCGCGAAGTGGACCGACCAGAAGGTGACCTTTGGGTTAAATTTTGGCGGCGGTGTTGATCTTCGTCTGAACGACCATTATGTTGTTGGAGTTATGGGACAAATGCACTGGCCGTTCAAGGTCCAGCAGGAAAACCAGTCCGACCTCAAGGGCTACTACTTCAAGCTCCTCATCACCGGGATGTACCTCTTCTGATGGAAAAGCCGCGGCGCCTTTACATATTCACCGGAAAAGGCGGCGTCGGTAAAACTACTCTGGCCAAGGCCTTCACTCGCTACCTCGTCGCACACGACCTCGAGGCGGCGTACGTCACGTTCCGGAACCAGTCCCTCGGCGAACACCACACGGGAACGAGCGACGTGACGGCAAGCGGCGTGCGGGAGATCTCCCTCGACCTCGAGGACTCGGCCCGGGGTTACATCGAGAAGAAGCTCGGAACGAAGCTCGTCGCGTCCTGGATCGTTAAGACGCCGTTCTTCCGCGCCCTTGTCAACATGATGCCGGGGTTCAGCTACCTGATCTTCCTCGGGAAGATGCTCCAGCTCGGCGCCGACGACCCGCGCCTCATCCTCGTCCTCGATGCGCCGGCCTCGGGCCACGCGCTGACGATGATCGAGAGCACGTCGAACTTCCAGCAGATCTTCGAGAGCGGCCTAATCTTCGAGGATACGATGAAGATGCTGGGTCGCCTGAACGACCCGGAGTATACGAAAATCCACGTCGTGAGCCTCCCGAGCCTCATGTCCTGGCAGGAGGCGCAGGAACTTCGCGCCGGCCTCGTCCAGCGCACGCCGGTCCCGGTCGAGATCACCGTCAACAACTGCCTCTATCCGCTCCTCGAGGCGAGCCTCGACGAGCTCCCGTCGGGCCTCCGCGAGAAGGCCCTCAACGAGCGCAAGCTCGTCACCGATCATCGCGCGGAGATGCGATGCGTCCTTCCCCACTCCCTCGGCCGGGACGCGGCCGCGATCGAAGGGGATTTACTTGGGGCCTTCCCGAATCTCATATAGAATGAGAGGACTTTAAAAGGATCACGAAGTGACTCTTTCCACTAAATCATTCGAGATTTTTTGTGGCACCGGCGGCGTCGGGAAGACGACCCTTGCGACGGCACGGGCGCTTGCGCTCGCGCAGGCGGGCCAGCGGGTCCTTCTCATCACCATCGACCCGGCCCGCCGGCTGAAGGACCTACTGGGCCTCTCCGACGCCCACGTCGGTGAGGTCACGCCGGTCACGGTGACCGGCGTCGCGCTCCACGCCCTCCTGATGTCCCCGGAGAAGACGATCGTCCGCATGGCGCAAAAATACCAGACGCCGGACCTTGCGAATAACCGGATCGTGCAGATCTTATCGAAACCGTACGGCGGGATGAACGAGATCCTGTCGCTGGTGGAGGTCCAGATGCAGTTCGAAACGGGAAGCTACGACGTCGTCG
>JBILTI010000359.1:0-3167 GCA_044371595.1 Bacteriovoracaceae bacterium | reverse complement strand
GATTTGAGATTCCGCAATCGAAGTTTTAAGCACTTAGAACCAGAAATGTCTTGGTCTTTCCTTTCCAAGTTATCGAGATCAAAAATTTTTTTGGTCTTGGGCGAACTTTGCCCCCCTCTAAAAAAATCTCCGTCCGTCACATGATTTGAAGTCTCTGTTTCTTCGGGAGCACCATGACGACGAACTACCTTTCCGCGATCCTTCTCCTCCTTACCCCGAGCGCTCCCGAACCCCGCGCTGGCCTGGCCTGGAACCGCGGGACACGCGCGGCGGGGATTCGATCAAAAAGACCTTCGCCGGATCGCGACGGTCATCGACAAGATCAAAAAGAACAGGTCCGCACGGGCCATCGACTGTTCGGCGCCGCTGGCGTCGTGATGAAGGCCGGTCGAGGCCTTAACCTTCCGAGACTTCCCGCCCGGGACGACGAGGAGGCCTGCCTCGTGGCGCGAAGATCGGATCGTTGAACACCTCTTCGCTCCGGGATTTTCGACGGCCAAGACGGTGACCGAGTTTTCGGGCCAGGGCGTGGGCCTCGACGTGGTCCGGAGCAACATCGAAAAGCTCGGGGGAACGGTGCGGATCTCCTCGTGGTTCGGCGCGGGGAGCCTCTTCCGCCTCGAGATACCGCTCGCGAACGGCCTCTCGGAGGCCCTTCTCGTGCGCGACCGAAGCCGCACCTTCCTCGCCAGCATGAACGGCATCCTCCGGGTCTCGATCTTCGATCCGAAGCGGGCCACCGCCCCCGCCCGCGACCTCCACCTCTACCTCGACGGGGGCCAGAGCTATCGGATCGTCACCCTCGCCGGCGACCACGGCCGTGGGATCGGCATCTTCGTCCGGACCGGGGACACGCACTACTGCATCCCCGTCGACTTCGTCGGCGCCAAGTCCCAGTTCGTCGAGAGGCCCCTCGCCCGCTGGATCTCCGATGCGGCGGGGGTGATCGGGATGTCGATGGTGGGCGCGGAGGGGCCGGTTCCGTTCGTCGATCTCCGCCGGTTGGTGAGCGAGGCCGGATAAAAAAAGGGCCTCCCGAAGGAGACCCTCTCAGTTGTTAAGGTGGTGCCGTTTAGTTCTCGGAGACCTGAACCGGCGCCGGGGCGCAGTCGAGGTCCTGGGCGGTGTAGATCCCGAGGGCCGTCGTCTTTTCGGCGACGAGCTTCTTGAGCTGATCGAGGTTCGCCTGCGCGAGCTGCGACGCCTCGGCCGACTCCTTCCCCTTGATGACCGCGTCGAGGGCCGGGTTACAGAGGCGCCGCTTGAGGCGCTCCTGAACGTACGCCTTCACCTGCGACTTGTGTTCCGGACGGCCGTTCTTCCCGAAGAAGTTCGTCCACGAATCGGCCGTCGCATCGGCCGCGAGGGCGTAGGCGCTGATGCTCTGGACGATGCCGTCGATCCGGGACTTCAGCTCCTCGGTCTTATAGGCCGGGGCCGCCGATGACTTCGTGTCGACGACGAGGTCGAGGACCCGGTTGAGCCGCGACTCGAGGTACGAGAACGGATCGCTCGTGGCGTCGTCCTTCGAACACTCCGGCGATTTTGTCTTCAAGGTCACGGCGTCGTCGCCCTGGTCTTCGTCGGTGCAGAACCAGTTGAGGTTCCGCGGCACGAGGCCCCGGTAGCCGTAGTTGATCGCCATCCGGTCGTAGGAGCCGATGACGTTCAGGTGGCGGAAAGGACGGCCCAGGTACTCCATGACGGAGCGGGAGACCGCGCCCGGTTCCTGGATGTTTTCGTAGGCGCCGAGGTTACCCTTGAAGTTGTGGCGCAGACCGAGGTTGTGACCCATCTCGTGGGCGACGATCTCGAACATGTAGCCGTCCATGTACTGCTCGTAGGTGATGCCGGCGGGGACGATCTCGAAGTCCGGCTTCTTGATCTTGTCCTGGAGCTCGGGCCGCTGCGCCTGGACCGTGAGGTCGAGGTGCTTTCCGAGCTTCACCTGGTACCGCGTCTTCGCCGGCGCCTCGATCTCGCGCGAAGCCTTCGCCTCGAACGCCTTCATGAGCTCGTTCGCCTCGCGGTTCTTGCCCTGGGCTATGAGGTTCCGGGCCTCTTCGGAGACGCCGAACCATTCCTTGTAGAGCTTGACGATCGTGGGCCCCTGGATCAGGACGTTCGCCGACATGATCTCGCCGGTGAACTGGTTCGCGACGGACGGGCCCAGGCCTCCGTAGCCGGCGCGGTTCACGAGGTCCCACTCGATGATGTTGAACCGGATGTCGCCGGGGACGAGGAGCTCGGCGCGCGGATCGGTGGCGTCGACGAATTCGTAGGAGAGGAGGTCGCGGCCGATGCTCGCCTGGAACTCGGTGTTCCACGAATCCATCGCCCGGGCGAAGACCGCCTTAAACTCCTGCGGGACGTTCTTGATGAAGTACTTCACCGGCGCCTGGCCCGAGGCGTTGTCGGCGGTCGAGAAGCGCGTGATCTTCGTTTCTCCCGAACGCTGGGTAGTGAAGAAGCCCACGCCGGGGGTCGCGTTCCGCGGCTTATATGACGGGTTGAACCCCGAGCCGAGCTTCATGTACCAGCGGACCGTGAAGTCCGTGGTCTTAACGGCGGCGTCCGTCGGATCGGCCGCGAGCGGGATCATCTTCGTCTGGACGTCGAAGACGAGGGTCTTCAAATCGAAGTCGACGCTGACCGTGTCGGAGGCGACGGTCTTCAGCTGCGTGTACTCGCCAGCCGGGTCGAGCATGGAGACGAGGTTCAGCTCCTTCCCGAGGGAGGAGAGGTCGAGAATGATCATACCGGACTGCTGATCGAAGCCGACGATCGGAAGGTTCAGGAGCGGCGTCAGCTCCGAGTCCTCCGAGCAGAAGGCGGCGCACCCGACGAGGGTCACCGTCGGGTTGCCGTCCGGGAGCCGGGAGATGACCGTGCGGACGTGGAGGGGAGCGAGGTCCGTGAGCTTCAGCGTGCCGAGCGACTCGTTCTCCTTATCGGAGACCTCCGTGATGACGCCGCCGAAGACGCTCTGCTCGCCGATGAGGCTCAGCGGGAAGCCGACGAGGAGGGATTCCTGCTGAACCGCGAGCTCCTGGTTGCTCTTCGCGGTGGTGTCGGCCGGGGCGCCCTGGGGGAGGGAGCTAAGGATGCTCATGACCTGTGGATTGGTGATCGAAAGGATGGACTTGCGGCGGGCGGCTTCCCGGAGC
>JBILTI010000215.1:0-4473 GCA_044371595.1 Bacteriovoracaceae bacterium | reverse complement strand
AAACCGCGGAGAAGGGGCCGAGAGTTGAAAACTTCGTCAAGTTCCTCTAAATGTTAGTGCCCTCTTTAAGGAACGCGCCCGCGCATCGAGGCCGGGTCCGTCCCCCCTGCGCGACGTATCGAGGCTGGCCTCTTCTCGGGCTGCGGTGTCGGCGGCGCGCCAGAGGGTCGCTCCGGTGTTCCGGTCGACGATCTTTCCCGCGGCCGAATCAGTCTCCTCGATCGTTCGCAGGTACGAAGCCTCGATCGCCGGCCCCCGGCCCTGGCAATTGGAGCAATCCGCCTCGGTCGCCAAGAGCGAGACCGGGGCCAGGAAAAGGGCGAGACCCAAGAACGCCCATCTCTACCGCCGGGACGTCGGATAAGAGTATCCGCCGCCGTAGTACGAACCGCGCGATCCCGAGTAAGAGCCGGAGCCGTACATCACGGGGGTCGCGCGCGGAACGGGTTGCGGTGAATCGTAGACTCGGAAAGATGTGCGGTTCGCCGTTCGCTTCGATCCACCGTCTTGTTTGCAGTTGCTCATCTCCTCGAGGATCAGTTTCCCCTGGGCCGTGCGGGAGAAGCAACCGGGGCCTCGGTCTGAGTAGAGGATGAAGAACTTGGAGTTATAGACGGAGGCCGTCGTAATGGCCAGGAGGTTCCCCGCCAGAGTGTTCAGGACCTCCGGAGGACAGTCTTCTTCGTTCCGCCCGGTCCCCTGTGCCCGCGCTTCGGCGAATAGGAACAGGGCCAGGACGAGCATCGTAAATGCCAGACTTTTAATGTTCATCATTCTCCTCCGTTCTCCGTATCGGAGACTTGACATTTTTTATTTAACGCTGTGGTGGTTTCGTCGGCATTTCCTTGGCTTCACCCACGTTTACCTCGTAGCAGCCTTTCGCCGTCAGGTCCCGTTCACAAGCTTCGAGGGTTTCCACGGTCCGGAGGATCCCCACGCCAACTTCCCGCGCCCACGCTTCCTCCGAATGCCCGAGATCTTGATTCATCTCCCGGAGGAGCGGCGCTGGGAGGCCAAGGCTCAGGAGGAACTCGTCCATCACTAGCCGAGACGTGCGACCGTTGCCGCCGTCGAACGGATGGATCGCAACGAGCCGCCGCTGCGCCCGGGCGGCGAGGAGGATCGGATCCTGCGACTTCGGGGCCTCGGCGAAGGCAGCGATCTGCGCGTTCGTATCTCTGATCCATCCGTCGACGAGGCCCAGGAGAACCTTCGAATCAGGGTAAATGATGTAGCCGCACCGGTAGCGCTTTCCGTCGACTTCGTAGGCCCGGTTCGGGTCCTTCGTAACGGGCCAGAGGGTCGGATCGGAGTATTGATAGAGGTCCCGCCGGAAGTTCTTCTGAAAGCTCGCCGACCGCTCCTCGAGGCACTGCGTGTTTCGCCAGGTGAGGAGATTCGGGTACTCGAAGTTCTCGATCGTCCTGACCTGTTCATCGTTGAGGGCGTAGCGCGTTTCCATCGCCCGGCCGATCTCCGTGGACGTCCGGCGGAATTCGCCTCTCACCAGGCCTGCGGTGCTGGTCGCGTTGAGTTCCTTGAGCTGCTCCACCGTGAGGCGGGGGAGGACGGCGGCGTCGTTGTTCTGGTTCCCCCGAACCATGACCGCGACCGCGGCGCGGGCCCAGGTGTTCCATGTTTCCGGTGCAGGTTCGTAGACGAGCGCGGGATCCACAGGCCCCGGCGCGCGTTCCAGCTCCCACTCCCAGTCCGCGCGGTCGATGAACCGCGGCGCGAAGACGTTCGCGAGGAGATCCGGGTTCTTCACGCCCTTCTTAACCAATTTATAGCGGACGCGGTTGTAGCGGCGGGCGAGGTCGCAGAGGTTCGCCGATGGCGCGGGAACGTAGGCGGTGGTTCCCGCAGCGACGAGGAATGGTGAGCAGGGGAGTGCCGGAGTTTTGACCGGCGTCGGCGCCTGCGCGCAGGCGCCGACGAAGAAAAGACAGAGACCGGTGGGGAGAGCGTTCTTCATCATGAATCGGATCTTCGAGTAAGACGGTTAACGTAACTATAATGAATCGATTCCCCGAATTCTGCTACAATTAAACACATCTCCGGTTAGCGAATTCATCTTTAAGAGGTAAGAAATTGAACTTCCGACTCTCGCTGAGTTTCCTTCTCACGTCCCTCGTTTTCATGCCCTCGAAGGCGCCCGCCCAGTCTCCGATGGCTGAGATCGACTACTCCTGGCTCAAGCAGCTCCCGTACGAGGCCTATGGCCGGGTCTACCTAGGCGCCGTGGCCGGAGTGAAGAAGACGCTCTATTCTCCGGAAATCGATCATCCCCCGGAAGACCGGGGCCGCGGCACATTCTTCTTTCGGAAGAAAACCACCGAATGGGTCCTATCCCTCGACGTGAAGACGGCGGCGGAGCTCGAAGAAGTCCTTGGCGTCCTCTTCGACCTCGGCGTCCAGCGTTTCATCCTCCTCGCCGACCTACCTCCCGGCGACACCGGTTCCTCGATTTTTCTGCCGGCCCCGGCATCTCCGGGGCTGACGCCGTTCGGCTTCGTGAACCACGCGCGGAGCTTCGCCTGGGGAAAAGGCGCGGTCACGGTTTCCCCGGAGCCGCGGAGTGACCTCGCCCGCGCGTTCGTAAGGTTCTTCGAGCACCATCCGGCGCTCGAAACCTCGCTCCTCGAAGCGCCGGGCCTCGCCGCCCGCGCCGGGGCCCTGATTCCCGTGATTCACCGGGCCTCGGATCCGGGGAACGAGGCGGCGATTCCGCTTTCCTTCGGCGTGTGCACGGCCAACGGCGCCTGCCTTGGCGACCGCGTCGTCGTGAGCGCCGGCGCTGAGCTTCGGCGGGGCCGAGTCCTCGGGATCGGCTTCCCCGGCGTCGAGGACTCGCGGAAGATCTCCCTGAAGATCGCCGTCGAAGGGCCTGCCCCCGGGGCACATCGGTTCTACCGGAAGCACGAGGTAGCGGAGGCCAAGGCTGGCGTCTGCTGGCCCCTACTCTCGGACTTCTGCGCCGGCGCCCGGGCCCGCGGCGACGACGGCAAAGAGCTGCGCATTGCCGGCGTATTTCCGACGGGCGAGGACGTGATCCTCGAGGACACCTCGGGGAACCTGCTCCGTCGCTCCCGGTCCTCGGTGAAACCAGAGGCGGGACCCCCCGCCCCGCCGGATCCCGCGGCCCTTGCTGGGCGGCTCCTCGAACCGGAGCTGCGCTTAAAGGATTTTCTGGTGGAGTGGAGTCCCCTCTCGGGGAGCGCGGTGGCGCCGAATCCGTGGAAGGAGTGCGCTAACCCCCGCCTCTTCGGCCATCCGCTAACCGTCGCCGACGACGGAACCATCGCCGCCGACTGCTTGCCGGACACGCTCTACTCCTGGAACACCCGCGGCGCCATCGACTTCCTCCGGCGCACCAACGGCGCCCGGACCTGGAAGGACCTGATCGCCGGCGACGCCGGCGTCTACTTCAGCGCGAGTCCGGCGGCGACGTTCGGCTACGGAGCGATGGACGAGAGCGGCGGCTACGCCATCCGCGCGAAGCTCCGGCCGGGGGTGAAGTTCAAGTTCCTCGACTTCGCTCCGGAGAAGCTCGAGCCGCCGGGGCCACCGGTCCCGCCGAAGGAAGGTTTCGTCCTGCGCGCGTTTCCCAACCCCGTGTGCGCGGCCAGACCCATCCCGGAGGCGAACACCACCGTCTACGTCCACTACTGGAACTATAAGTCCGCTCCCGGGGAGGAGTTCCCAGCGGGCCTTCAGGAGGCGGGCCTCGAGTACGTAGTCTGCTCGCTGAGCGTCCTCGAGTCCTGGAGCTTCGGGACTCGGGAGTTTTACGACGAGCTCGTCCGGGACGTGCGGCGGTTCGCGAGCGCCGACGCGCCGGCCTCGGCACCGAGCTACATCCGGCGCTCCGAGGGGGGCGGGACGCGGCCCCGGATCTTCGATATCCTCTCTGACGGTCATCCGTTCACGCAGCTCCACCTAGCGAACGTCTTCCGCCGGCAGTTCACCCTCGCCCTTCGGAACGAAGGAGAAATCTTCGTTAATCCGGAAGCTGGAAGGGTGTCGGAGCTCCGGCGCCGGCATTTCGAAACGGACAAGCCGAGCTGGTTCGGACCGGGACGCCAGCGGCGCTAAAGTTAGTTCCGCCGCGCCGGCGTCCGCGTGTCGGTCCCTTCGGTGTAATCTTTCGGCGCCGTCTCCTGTTCCTGGTTCTGACGGTGGCCCTGTCCGCCGTCCTTGACCTGGCAGGCGAGGGCCAGGAGCGAGAGGGGCAGCGCGAGGATCGGTTTCATAAACTATTCTCCTTGTTATTCGGTATCTCCGGTCGCTTCTTCTTCTCCGCCTCCTCCTGCCCCCGGCGGAGCCGCTCGAACTTTTTGTTCCGGAGGATGCGCCGGCGGGCCGGCGTGAGCTCCTCTTCTTGTGCCTCGCGGATGAGCGGCGGAAGGTGGTTCTCGTCTGGAAGGTACGGCGGCTTCTCCCAGACCTCGGCGGAGACCCCGATCGCGGTGA
>JBILTI010000444.1:0-2606 GCA_044371595.1 Bacteriovoracaceae bacterium | reverse complement strand
GCCGGAAGGTCGTGGTTTCCATCAGCGGGGTTGCTCCAGGTCGCGGCGGATCCGGAGGATCGTGAGCTGGGCGAGGTCCTTGTAGCTCTTATACAGGCGACCGAGGAGCTCGGCCTCGATGGTCTCGAAGGTCTTCCGTTCCGCCGGTACGCGGAGGTTCACCGGCACCCGCAGCTCGGCCTCGTAGGCGCGGTAGCAGAGCGTGACGTTCGGCGTCTCGCGGTTGCCGAGGGCCCGGAGCCGGGCGTGGTACGCGGAGAGCGGCACCAGGACCGAAGCGCGGAGCCGGAGCCGGAACTCCTCCGGAAAGACTTCCCCCGAGTGCTTGTCCGTGTGCGCCCGGGTCCAGGATACGTCGGTGAGGGCGACAACCCCCGCGTCGAGCTTCGCCTCCTTCGCGAGGTCGTTCAGGAAGTGCTTGTTCTGCTCAGACCACTTCGGTCCGCTCATGAGTTCGCCGGCCGGCACCAAGAGGAACGAGACGTCCCGGGCGCCGCGCGGGTTCACGATCGAGGTGGTCGTCGTCTTCCGGCCCTTCTCGAGGAAGAAGACGTCGTCCGGCGCGAGCGTGCTCCGCTCCGCTAGAACGAGGTCCTCCTGCGCGCGGCCGTAGGTCCCGTACGACGGCGTCCGGCGCAGGGCCTCGGCGCCCACCAGGTCGAGCTCCGGCGCGAGGGTCCGGAAGCTCTCCTCCCAGATCGCGAGGAAGTTCTCCGTCACGAGCTGCTTTCCGGCGGCGCTCAGGTAGACTTCGTTCTCGCCCGCGAGCCCGTCGTAGGTGGGCTGGATGCGGGTCTCGAAGACGACGACGCCGAGCCGCCGGAGCGGCGGCCGCGACGGCGAAAAGAGTTCGGCGAGGGTTCCCACCGGGGGATCGCGGAGCGCGGAGCTCACGACCTTCGGGGCGAGCTCCCGGAGCTCGGCCGAGTCGTACTCCCGCGCGGGATCGTAAACGTAACCCTTCTGCCCGCCCTGGGTAGTGACACCGGTAGCGCAGGCCGCGAGGACGAGGAGCAGGACGAGGGATCGGATCATGTTATGCTTCCGGGGTGATGGTGATGACGTGCTCCCATTCTACTCTCTCGCCGGTTGATAATTCCAGACGAAAGACGGGCGAGAGGAGGATTTTCCGGAGCTCGCCCCGGTGCTCGCGGTGCCGGGTCGCGATCACCACGGGCCCACGGGCGCGGAGCTCGAGGCACCGGCGGACGTCGGGCGAAAACGCCCCGGCGTCGCAGACCGTCTCCACGTCCCGCCAGCGGATCGTGCGCGGGGGAACGGCGAGTTCGAAGCGGTCGTCCGCGGTCCAGCAGAGGCCCCGCGTTTCGCCCACCCAACGATCGCTCCCCTCGGCGATCACGAGGTAGCGGTCGCGGAAGCTCAGGGTAAACGGCGCGAGCGCGGGCCCCCGGGGGACGAAGCGGCGCTCGTAGATCCGCGCCTTCGGGTAGTGGCGGGGGGCCGCGAGCGGCACCTCCGCGCTGAGCTCGAGGAAGGGCTCGAGGTCGAGCCGCGGCAGGAGGTCGCCGTGGGATTCGATCGCCACGAGCCGGAAGGCTTGTCCCCGCTGGTGGAGCTCTTCGAGGATACGGTCGAGCACCGGGCCCGTCGGGAAATAGAGGAAATAGACGTCCGCTTCCGGGAGGTCGGCGGTGAGGAGATCGGCCTCGATCACCTCGGCGTTCCGAACCCCGAGGTCGCGGCGAAGCTCCCGGGCGAAGGCCACGCGGGCCGGGTCGAACTCGACGCCGACCGCCCGCCGCTCGGGGTAGAGCCAGGCGTAGAAGAGGACCGTCGCCCCCGCCCCGCAGCCCAGGTCGGCGAAGGTTCCGCGGACGAGCGGATGCCGGAGGAGGACGTCGAGGTCTTCCTTCGAGGTGTAGAGGGCCGCGGGCGAGTGGCCCTTGTAGGCGCCGGGCCGCTCCCCCACGCCCGCCTCCGCGCGCGCGAGGCCCGCGCTAAAACGTTCCCAGAACGGAGGCGAGGAAGAGTTCATAGTTCTGTTCCTTCTCCGCTCCTTCGAGGACGTAGCTCCCGCGCACGCCGAGGCTCAGCGGGAGGAAGATCCGCGCGAGGTGGAGCTCGAGGATCGTCTCCCAGCCGGTCGAGGCGGCGCGGTAGTCGAACGTCCGGTAGCGGCCCGAGAGTTCGTCGTAGAAGAGGTTCAGGGTGACGCGCTTTAGATACAGGTAGCGCGAGAGGTTCCAGTCCGGATAGAAGAGCGGCAGGAGGTAGTTCCCCGAGTACTTGACGAACTCCTGGAGGAACGCGCTCCGGGTTCCGCGGGGGTAGAGGACCCGGGCGGCATACTCGTACGCGTCGTTCCGCTGCCGCTCGTACGCGACCTGGTGGAAGAACGAATGGTGGTGCCCGAACCCCGGAAGGAAGAGGCGCCCGTCGAGGCCCGCGAAGCTTCCCCGCTGGCCCGTGCCCGTGACGTCCTTCCCCTCCTCGACGCGGGCGTCGAGGGTCACGCCGAGGGCGGGGTTGATGTCCCGCCGGGCGAAGCGCCGGAGGAACGAGTACGAGAGCTCGACCCCGGGTGAATGGAGCGCGCCGTCGCCGACCTCTTCGGGATCGGCGTTCTGCTTGTTCGTCACCTTGAT
>JBILTI010000028.1:0-9330 GCA_044371595.1 Bacteriovoracaceae bacterium | reverse complement strand
GTGGCTAGGACGCCACGAACGATCGCCCCGGGGGTAGGAACGCCTTAGGAACGACGCTCACCTGGACGTCGTTCCTCATCGCGAGTTCGAGGAGGTCGTCGAGGACGTCGTCGTCCCGGCAGTCGGTCTGAGACTTTCGGCGGAAAATGTTCCCCTGCACGGGGTCGAGGATCCCGAACTGCATGTCTTCCAGGGAGACGCAGAGCCGGTTGATCTTTCCTTTCAGGATGAGCGGAACAACGTCACCGAGCGCGTCGACGGTCGCGTCCGCGACGATCTCCGAAACCCGCCGTCGGTACCGGTCGTTGATGATCCGGCCCACGCGCAGGCGGAGGATTGAGATCGCGTTTTGCGGGATCTGCGCCCTCGGATTCTCCGGAGCGTCGATCAGCTCAAGACCCAGGCGCTGCCAGACCTCGGGCGAGGAGAGGAGCGAGTCTGCGGCGCTCGAGACCCCGAGAAAGCAGACGCCCGCGGGTCGGAGACCTCGGACTTCGTCGACGAGGAACTCGAGGAAGTCGCGTTTTGCTTGGCGGCCGAGGCCCGCCCAGTCGACGCGGGCCTTCGCCGGCGCTGGAAGGTACGTTTCGAGGAGAACGTCCTGGGCGGAGGTTACGTGGTACACGGCCGCACCGATCTCCGAGAAGTGGACGAGGAGCGCGCCGACATCGCACTCCGCCGCCGCGACCAGCGGCTTAACGTGAAACGAGGTCGCAACGACGACCCGCGGGGGCAGCCGGAGCGGAAGCGGTATGACCATCGTTATTCCGCCGCCGATGAAGATTCCGAGGGTCGCGGCGCCCTGCTGCTGCCAGCGGTACCAGTCGATCGTGAATCCCTCGTGCGACGGGTACCCATCCTTCGCGAGGAGTCGGTTCGCCGCCACGCGGAGCGCCCCCCGGATCGTTCCCGGAGGCATTTCGAAACCCGCGAGGGGAACGTAGATCGACACGACGGGGTGGTTGCCGGTCGCGATCACAGTGAGCTGCTTAACGTGAGAATCGTAGATGCTGTTCACGAGGGCCTCCTTATGTGACTTCGATCGCGGTGTAGTACTTCGGCTTCCGTCGCTCCTGCGCGCGTCGGAGGGCGTAGCTGCTCGTGCCCGCTAAGAGCGCGATCGATCGGTAGAGGTTCTCCGCGGACTCCGTGAGGCGGAGCGAGCCGCGGGCACCGGACCCGATCATCAGCGTCGTCGTGTATCGGTCCGGGCCCGGCTGGGCCGGAGAATTTTCCCGCTCGACGGTGACCGTCACGGGCCTTCGAAGCGGAGAAACCTTCTCGAGGATCGGTGAGAGCCGCTCGGTGATGGCCTTCCTAACGAGCGCAGAGGACGGGAGATTCTTAAAGATGATCTTCATGTCGGACTCCTTTGCTGGTTGTTTGAGTCATACTAGCTTTAAGGAGAGTGATTTATAAAATCGATAATGCGGTTTAAGTCGTTCGTTTTATATGATTGAACACCAGCCGGTGCATGAACTTCGATCGATCGATAAACGCGAAAACGTCCAGTGACATTTTGCCTTATCCCGGATCCGATCGGGTCGCTATAATGATGAAGTGGGGAGTAGCTCGCTCGCAACGAGACCCGACGTCGTCAACACGGTAGGAAATCTACCCGGCGCGGAGTAAAGGGCAAGACCATGAAAACGTCGGAGGTTCGTATGCCGGTTTTATGGGTTCTCGTCTTCGCGTGTGTGCTTTCGCTTCCGTCCTGCACTACGCTCCCCCGCCAGGGCGGCGGGCACGGGTACTCCGGGTCCCGCCAGCTCGACGAGTGGAGCCTACGCGAGGGGTACTACCGGCGCTGACAACCAACCTTGGCCACGCTCACGAAGCGCTTCCTGCAGTTCCTAGACAAGGGCCTGGCCCCGGGGTAGTGGCGTAGGTCCGACGGAGCTCGCCGTCGACGAACAGGAGGAGCGTCCCGGGGTCATGGACGGTCCACGTTTCGTTCTCTGTGAGCGGGTTCGTGGCGATCACCGCGACGCAGTCGTTCGTCGTCGTGACCTCGCTGAAGTCGACGGACACGTCCTGGTCCTTCAGCTGCGCCACGGTGAACGGCGCCCGGCGGATGATGCTCGCGAGCTTCGTCGAGCAATGGGCGAGGAGGAACTCGCCGTTCGAGAGGAGGTAGTTGAACGTCCCGTGGTCGAGGTCGAGGGTCAGGGCGTGGAGCCGGGCGCCGAGGGCGTCGAGGCCCGGGGCCCGGTCGCCGAAGGTCCTCTCGAGCTCCTGGAGGAGGTAGCAGAACGCCCGCTCGGAGTCGGTGTCGCCGACCGGACGGAAGCGGCCGTTGAGGACCGGCGCAAAGTTCTTCAGGTCGCCGTTGTGGGCGAATGACCAATAGAGGCCCCAGAGCTCGCGGACAAACGGGTGGGTGTTCTCAAGCCGGACATCGCCCTGGGTCGCCTTCCGGATGTGCGCGATGACGTTCCTCGACTTGATCGGGTAGGACTTAACAAACTCCGCGACCGGGGAGTGGGCCGAGGCGTTGGGGTCGAGAAACTGGCGTACGCCCTTGCCTTCGTAGAAGCAGATCCCCCAGCCGTCGGTGTGGTGGTCCGTGAGGCCCCCGCGGGCCCGGAAGCCGGTGAAGGAGAAGCAGATGTCGGTCGGGACATTGCAGTTCATGCCGAGGAGCTGACACATGGGATAAGGTTAGCATAGAATGCCTCCCATGATTGAGGAAAATGTCACCCGGGAAGTTTTTTGTGACGACGCCGTCGCCTGGCTCGAGCGCTACGAGGACCGCGGCGGGACCTCGTTCCTGGGGTCGCTGCCCGATTTCTCGGAGTTTCAGACCTGGACCCTCGGCCAGTGGAAGGAGTGGTTCGAGGCCACGGCCGCGCTCATCCTGACGAAGACCTCGCCCGACGGGGTTTCGATCTTCTTCCAGTCCGACATCAAGCACGAGGGCCTCTGGGTCGACAAGGCGTTCCTCGTCCAGAAGGCGGCCGAGCGCCTGGGCCACGGGCTCCTCTTCCACAAGATCTTCTGCCGGTCGGCGCCCGGCACCGTGATGTTCGGGAGACCCGCGTACTCGCACATGCTGGCCTTCTCCCGAACCGTCGTCCCCGACGTGGCCCGCTCCACGGCCGACGTCCTTCCGGATCTCGGCGCGAAGACCTGGGTCCGGGGGATGGGGCTCGAAGCCTCGCTCTTCGCGGCGACGTTCGTCCGAAAGCACACCGCCACGCGGACCCTCGTAAATCCGTTCTGCGGCGAAGGGAGCGTCCTCGCGGCCGCGAACCACGCGGGCCTCAACGCCGTCGGGATCGAACGGAGTCCGAAGCGGGCCGAGAAGGCCCGGCACCTTCGGGTCGCTCCGGGTGGTAAGTCGTGGGATCCAGGAGCGGCGACTCGCTGAAGACCTCTTCGAAGCCGTCGTCGTAGAAGTCGTCGCCGTCGTCGTAGTCCGCGCCGTCGTCCCGCGGGGCCGCCGGGAGCTCGTATTCGTCGTAGGCGCGGATTGTCGCCCGGAACGTGAAGTAGTAGGCGAGGCCTGCCGGCACCCCGAAGGCGAAGCCGAGGCCGTGCGCGAGGTAGCTCACTTCCCGCTCGAAGACCTGCGGAAAGAGGAAGATGAGCGAGACCGCGCCGGCGTGGAGGAGGCGCACGACGGGCCGCTGGCGCCGTTCGATAAGAACGTAGTTCGTGAGCCAGAACGACGCCATGAAGTAGATCACGCCGGAGACGCCGACGAGGTGGACCTCCGGCGGATACCACCAGAGTGCGACGAGGTTTATCAGGGCGCCGGCGACGAGGCTCAGGACCGGAAAGACCCAGACGCCGAAGTACGTCCAGAGGAGCCCGGCGAGGCCCGCGAAGAAGAAGGCGTTGTGAGAAAAGTGCACGAGGTCAGCGTGGAGGAGCGTCGTGGTGAAGAGCCGCCAGTATTCGTGTTCCTCGAAGACGAGGTTGCCGTTGGCCGAGAGGAGTTCGCGGTCGGCGCCGAAGAAGAGCGCCAGGGTGGAGAGGCCCAGGAGGCCCGCCATGAAGCTCCAGGTCGTGGGCCTCTTCGAGAGGAAGGTTCGGGTGAGTCGCGGTTCCATCGGTCTCCTTTCAGGTGAAGATGGGGACCGCGGTGCGGTTGTCAAGCTCGCGGCCGCGAGCAGGTCCGTTCGTCGACGTACTCCATCCCGCCGAAGACCTGCGCTTTCAGGAACTCGTACTTCTGCGGGCAATGGGCCCTGAACTCCGCGCCGTTGTAGCGGTAAGCCTTGAACGACACGGCGTAATCCTCGGCTGGGTTCCCGCGGCCGTAGACGGACGCAAAGCAGCCGTTTGGCCTCGGGGTCCAGCGGTCGCCGCGCTGAAGCCAGCCGGAGAGGCTCAGCCACTCCGGCGACATGTCCTGCCGCCGGTTTCGAAGGGCGAAGTTGTGGCCGACTTCGTGGAGGATCGTATGCTGGCGGCCTTCGGACGAGAGGCCCTCCCAGTTGTCGAAGAGCATCATGCCCGCGTTGGCGTAGACGTCTCGTCCGCGGTAGACCTTGTCGAGGTCACCGCCCCGGTAGAGGCCCAGGCGCTGGTTCCTCCGGCCCGCGGGGATCATCGCAGGCGGAAGGTCGTCGAGGGCCATCGCGATCTCCTCGAGCTGGGCCGCCGAGGGCCGCTGGCCGTGGTCGAAGGCGAACTCGGAGACGTTGAAGTTGTGCCGCAGGCGGATGTAGAGCATCATGTACGCCGCGCCGGCGCCCCAGATCTTTTCCATCGCACAGAGGACCTTCTCGCAGGCCGGGTTGATCCGGTGCGAGGCTTGGAAGTTTTGCTCGGGCCCCTCCGACCGGCCGATGCCCCACTGGTCCATCCGCGTCGTGAAGTCGCCGAAGGCACGGCACCCGTGGAGGTGTAGTGGATCGACCGGAGGATCTGTTTCCGGTCAAAGGTGAGCTGGATCACGTACTTCAGCCCCCTTCCTCCCAGTAGTGCGTCGTCTTTTCCTGGAGGTCGGCCCGGCCGAGAATCGTTTCGACTTCCTTGAGGCCAGTCTCGTTGACCTCAAAGGCCCGAAGCTGCGGAGGCAGGAGCGCGGAGAGTCCGGGCCCCGCGATCGCGGCGCGGACGGGGCACAGGAAGAGGGCCATGAGGAGGAGAGTTCTCATGACTCTTTTTATCGGCGATTCGGTCCGACTGTTAAGCTAAATCAGCGAAGCACCGGCAGGTCCGCGAGGTTGAATGGTTTCAGCAGGTCATCGGTCATTCCGGCGGCGAGACACCGTTCCCTGTCCCCGGCCATCGCGTGCGCGGTCATGGCGATGATCGGGATGTTGTTCCAGGGGCGTCCGGAGCTCCGGATCCGCCGGGTCGCTTCGAAGCCGTCCATCTCGGGCATCTGGCAATCCATCACAACCATGTCGAAGGCTTCCTCTTCGAGGACGGCCAGCGCCTCGGCCCCTTTCGCCGCGCTCGCGGCGGCGTGGCCCAGCTTCTCGAGCATCTTCCGGGCGATCAGGAGGTTCACGGGATTGTCCTCGACGATCAGGACCCGCTTGCAGCGGCCCCCCGCCAGGGAACCTTCGGCCGGGATCGGCCCGGGACCCAGGGCCTCGGTCAGGGGGAGCTCGAACCGGAAGCGCGCGCCGACCCCGTCACCGTTTTCGAAGCCGATCTCCCCGCCCATGGGCCCCACGAGATCCTCCGAGATCGAAAGCTCGAGGCCCGTGCCGCCGGCCGCTCGGGTGGGCGACGGGTGGAGCTGCCGGAACGGCGTGAACGGAAGGTGCGCGGACTCGGCGGGAACGCCGGGCCCGTGTAGGTGACCGTGAAGCGGACCGCGCCGGACCGTCCGGAAACCCGGACCGCGACCGATCCCCGGCCCGTGAACTTGACGGCGTTGTGCAGGAGGTTCAGGAGCACCTGCTTGAGCCGGAGCGGATCCCCCCGGAGTAAGCGGGGAAGGTCAGCCGCGATCTCCCGGGTAACCGCCAGCGACTTCTTCGCGGCCTCGACCTCGAGGAGGCCCAGGACCTCGTCAACGAGGGCCGGGAGGTCGATGGCGACGAGGTTGATCGTAAGCTTCTTCTCCTCGAGCTTCGTGAAGTCCAGGATGTCGTTGACGATGCCGACGAGGTCCTCGCTCGAGCGCCGGAGGAGGAGCGCGTAGTTCCGCTGCTCCCGGGAGAGCGGCGTTTCGAGGAGGAGGTTCGTGAGGCCCACGGTGCCGTTGAGCGGGGCCCGAAGCTCTTGGGACATGTGCGCAAGTAAGAGCGACTTCGCCTGCGCGGAGGGCCGGAGCGCCTCCTCGATCCGTTTCTTGGCCGAGACGTCGCGGGACGTTGTCACGCGGATCGCCTTCCCGTTGATCGAGAACGTCTTGCCGACGGCCTCGACGAAGAAGATTTCCCCGCTTTTCTTCACTGCCCTCGTTTCGTAGCTGTCGTCGAAGCGGGTCTTGATCCTCCGGATGATCTGGTCGCGGGTCTCCGGGGCCGCGAGCGTGAACGCGTCCAGGCGCGGGATCTCGTGGAGTTCGTATCCGTAGAGCTCGCAGAAGGCGGCGTTCGCCTCGATGCCCTTAACGTCCTTCGAGATCAGGATCGCGTCGGAGGCGTTCTCTAAGAGCATCCGGAACTTGTTCTCCGAGGCGGTGAGGAGCTCGCAGACCTCCGCCTGGGCGATGGTGCTCTCGAGGACGTCGGCGACGAGGCGCAGGAGCCCGACCTCCCGCTCGTTGGAGTGGTTCGGTTTCTTCGAGATGACCTTGATCATCCCCGTGGTCCGCACCGGGTTCACCGGGTAAGCATATCATCGAGCGGGCCCCCATCACCCGGACCGCATCGGCGTCCACGCAGGGGTTGGTCGCCGACTCGGGAGAGTAGAGGACTTCGCGGTTCAGGATCGACCCACCCCCGAGGCCGTGGGTGAAGTTGATCCGGTAGCCGAAGTACGGAACCAGGGATCCGGAGCACGCGCGATAGGTGATCACGTCGCCGTCGGAGAAGCCGACCACGGACCCCTCCGCCAACGTCAGCGTCTGGATCCCGGCGCAGATCTCAAGCATCAGCTCGGGAAGCGGGGCGCGGAGGGTGGCGATCCGCTGCTGGAGTTCGATGATCTGTGTCAGGTCGTCGATCGAAAGTCTTTTCATGGCTTGCGCGATCCGATTTCGGAGTGGTAGAACCTAATTGAACATGATTAAACCATCTTTGCGCATGAGTAAAATCGACGAACTCTGGGAACTCGATCCGGACGGCGGCCTGCTCCGCGAACTTCTTAATGTTTTCTTTACAACTTTCGAGGCCCGCCGCCGGGAACTCGAAGAGGCCATCGCCCGCGGCGACCGCGCCCGCGTCCGCGCCATCGGTCACGAACTCCGCTCGAGCTGCGGAAACCTAGGGGCCGAGGTCCTCGCCGAGCTCGCTCGGGAGCTCGAGCATTCTCCGACCTTCCCCGGGAGCGACCTCCTCGCCCGGCTCGACCGAGAGTTCACGACGGTGAGAGATCTCCTAGAAACTGCCCGACCTTAATGGTGAATAAAGGATCGAGAGAAGGCGAATCGAAATGGTAAAAATGTTGACGTGACGGGCCAGGCTTTATTTAAATCTTAGTCTTACCAACGCAATCATGGGATAAGATTTTGCTTTCCCAATGGCATGATCAAAAAATGCCCGAACCCATCCTGCGTCTGTCCCGATTCTTTCTCGCGCGACGGATTCTGGAGATGGGAGAGGCGCGGGGCGGGCCGCCGCCGTTCGATACGCGGGATCGCTCGGCCTTCCTCGGGGGGCTTGATCGTATTATCCAATCGATTAAACGGAAGACGGCCGGATAAATCGAGGCTAAAAAAAAGCCCCAACATCTGTTGGGGCTTTTTTTATTTGGAGGAGACGGGCGGATTTGAACCGCCGGCTTTACGGTTTTGCAAACCGTTCCCTTGGGCCACTCGGGCACGTCTCCAAATCGGAATCGTGTGATTCGGAGAGTTTCGGCGATCTTCGGATTTCTGTCAAGAATGCTCTGTGCGTTAACTGCAATGAAATCAAAGAAGTTGTACCACTTAAAACCAGGGGAGGCGCCATGGTTATCCAGCTTCACATTCTGCTTTCTCGCTCAACGTACCGGCGTCTGACGCTCGATCTGAGGCTCGCCCGCCTTCTTCTCGTTCTCACAAACGAACGTTTCCTACGAGGCCTGATCATTGGCCTCGCGGTGCTGGCGTTAAAGCTTCTCAGCTAGGAGGTCCGTCCGGCTACTCGAGGTAGCCGTGCTTCTTCGCGATCTTGTCGAAGTGCTGCATGACCTTCTTACCCCAGTTCCGCTTATCGATGTATGACCCGTGGTAGAAGCTCTTCTTGAAGCCGTATGCGACGACGTCCTTCAGGTGCTTCAGCGGGATGTCGAAGTTATCGACCGCGAGCTGGAACTCCTTCGAGACCGTCGTGTCGGACACGAGCCGG
This sequence comes from Bacteriovoracaceae bacterium, assembly GCA_044371595.1. Lineage (GTDB taxonomy): Bacteria > Bdellovibrionota > Bacteriovoracia > Bacteriovoracales > Bacteriovoracaceae > Peredibacter. Next base: position 928 of record JBILTI010000028.1, on the reverse strand, counting down.
TTGTCGGTGCAGATCGTGACGGACATGCGGTTGGCGAGCATGTGCTTGAAGTTGTGGTCCTTGATCGACTTGATGTCCGGGTTCGTCTGGAGGTTACTCGTGAGACAGACTTCGATCGTGGTGCGCTTGTCGGCGACGAACGAGATGAGCTCGGCGAGGTACTTCTTCTTGTCCGTGATCGACGGATCGCTCACCTTGTTCTCGTCGAAGAGGTAGTAGCCGTGGCCGATCCGGTCGGCATAGCACTCGGTGATCGCCTGGAAGATGCTCTCGGCGCCGTAAGCCTCGCCCGCATGCACCGTCTTATGCATAAAGTTCTTGTGGGCGTAGGCGTAGACGTCCTTAAACTTCCCCGGTGGGTACCCGTCTTCCTGGCCCGCGAGGTCGATGCTCACGATCGGAATGTCCTTCTCGTCCCGGAGCTTCACGACGGCCTTCACCATCTGAAGGGCGGCGTCTTTGATGACTTCCATCTCCTTCGAGAACTCCATCATCTTGTAGAAGTTCGTGTAGTACGGGGAATACCCTTTGGGGCCGAACTTTCGCATCGCACAGCTGATGATCCCGTAGTCGAACTCCGGCAGCTCTCCGGACTTCACCGCGGGAGTATTGTTGTACTCTTTTTTAGCGCGGGCGAAGCCCTTGTTGGCCGCGGTCATGACCGTGTCCATGGTGAGACCGTTATCTACGTCCATCATCAGCTGCGGCGCGAAGCGCACTTCGATGTAGGCGACGTTCTCCCGCTGGTTATCGACCGCGAGCTCGTAGGCCGCGCGCTCGATGTTCTCGAGGTCCCGGAGGGCCGCGCACGTGTACTGAAACCCGTGGAGGTACTCGCCGAGGTTCGCGTAGGTGCTCTTGAAGACCGTCGAGCGGAGGCCCTCCTCGGTGTACGAGGGCATCTTGATGTTGTTCTTCTTCGCCATCT
>JBILTI010000442.1:0-2608 GCA_044371595.1 Bacteriovoracaceae bacterium | reverse complement strand
CCCGGAGGCCAAGCTGCAGCCCCAGGTGCCGGGCCCCGTAGAGCGTGTCCGGAGTAGACGGAATCAGGTTCGCAAAGATGACCTGATCGAGGGATCCCGGGTTGACGCCGCCCTCTTGAATCAACGCTTTAGCGGCGGCGGCGAGGGCGACCAGAGGGATGGCCGCGAGAGACCGGCCGAACTTGCAGAACGGCGTCCGCCGTCCTTTGACGATGTAAACCTTACGCCGGTCAGGACCCATCATTTTTTGCCTGCCTTGTGAGGGATCGTGGTACCTCAGTATGATAATGAAGAATGCCGGTAAAGGCATCTCGAATGAGCAAAGGAAAAGGTTTCTATGTCGGACGTATCAGGTACACACCAGAGCCTGGCCGCCACGAAGGCCGCGATGGAGAAACGGCAGGCGTTCGAACTCCGGAAGCTAGGCGACGGCTTCGAGAAAGAAGTGACCGAGGTCCGCGAGAAGAACGATAAGGAAATAAAGAAGATCAAGAAGGACTACGAGGTCGAGATCGGCAAGGAAAAGAACGACGCCGAGATCCGCCTCAAGAAGGTCCGGCAGCAGTATTCGAAGAAGATCGAAGAAGAAACCCAGCGCTTCGAGCGGCTCATGACGGATCTGAAGGAGTCGAACTCGGCCCGGCTCAATGAAGCGAAGATTACCAACGAGCAGCAGGTCGCGAACCAAGAGATAAAGCACCGCGAGTATCTCGAGCGGGCCCGGCAGAAGTTCGAGGAAGAGAAAGCAAAGCTCGAAGCGTAAGTTCCGATCCATCCCCGCAGATCGCCGCAGTCCAGGAAGGAGCATAGATGAGTCAGAAGAATTCGGAGAACGGAGTATTCATTAACGGTAAGAAGCAAGTGATCGAACTCCTCCAGCGGATGGACGCCGGCGACAAGGCGCGGCTCCTCAAGAATCTCCGGATCAGAAACCCCGTCCTCGCTAAGGAGCTCACCGAATCCTGCATCTCGTTCGAGAGCATATGGGACCTTGACGACGAAAGTCTCAAGACCGTCGTCTCGCAGGTCCAGTCGACCATCCTCGGGCTCGCGCTTAGCCTCGTTCACGTGAAGAACCAACGCCGGGCCCTCTCCCTGATCTCCCGGGAGGTTGCACTGAAGGCATTCGACGTTATGAAAAAGGATCTGACCGGCAACCGGAACGAATGCCTCCGCGCCCAGCAGAAGATCCTCGAGCTTGCGCTGAACCTCAACCGGGGCCGCGTGATCCAGTTCTACTGAGCGAGGAGCCGCTTAAATTCGATCTCTAGCGTCGACGTGAACTGATCCTCCCCGAGGACCGACGGGTGGATGAGCCGGTTCTCGGCGATCAGATTCGCCGTGTGCTGGAAGCGCTCGATCATTGTCTGCGTCAGCTGGGTGATCCACTCCGGCGACTCCTTGAAGACCTGCGCGAAGTTCGCCGCGGGAACGCCGACGAGTTCTCCGGGCTCGAGCGAGATCGCCGAATAGGTATAGGCGAGGCGGGGGATCATCGCCGCCTCCCCGATCACGTCGCCGGGTTTCGCGAGGAAGACCGGAATCAGGCGATCCCGGGACGCCTTCAGGCAGAGGACCTCTCCGGACTTCACTAAAAAAAGCTGGCCCGCGGGTTCTCCTTCGCGGAACACGACGGTCCGGTGACCGACCCTAAGATCTCGCATGCAGGAACTCCTTACGCACCTTTCCCTCTAGGAGGGTTCCGAAGCGGAGGCCATAGGTCGAGACCGTGAGTTCCTTCACGAGCAGCCGGTGGATCATGTGGTACACGAGGTGGAGCCCGCCGCGGATGCTCCCGGCCCGCTTCTGGAGGAACGGGAACAGGTCGTGGAACTGCTCCGGCGTCAGGTCCGAGTACTTCTTGAACATGCCGTCGACGTCTTCGCTCCGGAGGACGAGGCGGTGGACCTCGTCTTCGACGAACTCCTTTCGCTGAAGGTGCATGTTGCCGAGTGAGGTGACGGTCCCGGCGACGCAGAAGAGTTCCTTGCCCTGGAACTTGTCGAGGTCGCCGCGGAAGTCGAGGAAGACCTTCTGGAGGTTCTTGACGAAGAGCTGATCCTCGAGCCACTGGGTGGAACGGACGGCGCCGATCGGCAGGCTGATCGATTCGAGGATCTGGAGGTTCTTCGTGTTAACGCGGATAAGCTCGGTCGAGGCGCCGCCGATGTCCATGATCGTCGCCACTTCGGTCTCGAAGCGGGTGTCAAAGAGGATCCCCCGCGTGGAGAAATAAGCTTCCGCTTCCGCGGTTATAATTGCGACGGAGACGCCGAGCTCGGCTTCGATCCGGGCGAAAAACGCGCCGGCGTTCTGGGCGACGCGCGCAGCCTCGGTCGCGGTGGCGATGATCTTCCAGCGGGGAATCCCGTAGGTGTCACACTCCTCCGCGTAGCTCTTGATCGCCTCGAAGGTCGCGGCCATCGAATCGGGGTGAAAGGCCCGGTTTTTATCGAGCTCCCGGCCGAGGGCCGTGACCTCGCTCCGCTTCGAAAGTTCGCGGAGCTTCCCCGAGGAGAGGTCCCCGATCAGCAGCAGGACGCTGTTCGAGCCGATGTCGATCGACGCGCGGGTATCGGTAATCATGAGTTCACCACCTTGAGGAGAT
>JBILTI010000027.1:0-9347 GCA_044371595.1 Bacteriovoracaceae bacterium | reverse complement strand
GAGCTTCCACCCGCAGGCGATGCCGGCGTCGCAGTACTACGAGGCGATCCGCCTCCAGAGCCCGGAGAAGGCGTGGCAGTTCCACGACCGCGTCTATAAGGACCAGCGGAAGCTCCAGAACGGCGAAGCCTTCCTCAAGGCCGTCGCGAAGGACCTCAAGCTCGACCTGGCCCGGCTCGCGAAGGACGTGAAGTCCGAGGCCGTGCAGAAGCGGATCGACGAGGACATGGCCGAGGCCGCGAAGTTCGGCTTCCAGGGCACGCCGGGCTTCCTCTTGAACGGGATCCCGGTTAAGGGCGCGTATCCGACGTCCCACTTCGAGGGCCTGATCGAAGAGCTGAAGAAGCGCGGAAAGCTCACTCTCTAAGCTCCCCGAAGAAAGATCTTATCCGAAGCCCCGGCGATCCGCCGGGGCCTTTTTATTTTGGCCCGTGCCGGTGGCGGAGCACTTCACGCCGGGGGGCGTGGCCCCGCCGGACGTCCCGGTCGTAGAGCGCGAGGACCCCGGCCTCGCCGCCGCTCTGGTACAGGATTCCGAGCCCCGGGTGGTAGTAGTGTTCCGCGTGGCCCTCCGGGAGGAGCGCCTTCACCCCGAGCCGGTAGGTGGCCGTGACCTCCAGCGCCGCGGCCGCAGCTCGCGATCAGGAGGAGCACGAAGAGGGGAGCGATGGGCATGAGTGGTTTCTAGCTTGGGGAAGGGCCTATCTACGGCGGAACCGTAGAAAGACTGTGGAGGCCGAACCAGACGGTCCGCGTCAGGGGCCGCGCCCCGGCCCTCGGCAAGAATCGCCGAACGGTCAGGCCGCTGACGGGCCCGGGCCCGGAAACGGCAAAAACTACCCAACCGGGGGACCGATCCTTGCTTCGCGTCCGGAGGGAAGTTATAATTTTGACAAGGCCCAAGGATTGGGTCCCTTTTCGAGAAAGGTAACAATGGCCGAAGAAAATAAACCAGGACCGGTTCAAGAGGCTCCGTCGAACTCCAGCAAGAATCCTCTGCTCATTCTCCTCATGATCGTGAACATCGCCGCGATGGCCACCGTGGCCTTCCTCCAGTGGAAGTTCATGGAGCTCGAGGCGAAGCGCCCGGACCTGACCCAGCTCCTGAAGGAGAAGGACGCGCCCGTTGAGGCGTCGGCCGAGGCCCAGGGCGAACAGAAGACGGTCGACGTTGTGAAGAAGGAAAACCTCCTCTCGCTCGACAGCTTTACGGTGAACCTCGCGCAGGGCGAGGGCCCGCGCCGCTACGTCCGCCTCGACGCCGTCCTGAAGATGAGCGACGACGCGAAGGCGCCGGAGTTCGAGGCCCGGAAGCCCCAGATCCGGGACACAATCATCAGCATCCTGAACACGAAGCGTGCCGACGATCTCCTGAAGAAGGAGGGGAAGAGTTTCCTCAAGGAAGAGATAAAGAACGCCATCAACTCGTTTCTGGTCGATGGCCGGGTAGAGGACATCTACTACATTAGCTTCCAGATTAACTAACGAGCAGGACGCTCACTAGTTCCGATCCCAGGAGGGGAGAAACATGGCCCAGGTATTGAGCCAAGACGAAGTAGACGCACTCCTTAACGCCGTTAACGACGACGGCGACGCCGCGCCCGCCGACGCGGGCGGAGGCGGGGAGGGGTTTGGGGACGTCGAAGAGACGGACGCGAACATCCAGCCCTACGACCTCACGAACCAGGACCGCGTGATCCGCGGGCGAATGCCCATCCTCGAGATCATCTACGAGCGGTTCATCCGCCAGTTCCGCGTCTCCCTCTCGAACAGCCTCCGGAAGATCTCGACGATCTCGATGATTTCCACCGACCTCCTGAAGTTCGGCGAGTTCGTGAACACGCTCCCGATCCCGTCGTGCATGTGCATCATGCGCTTTAACGAGCTCCGGGGCCCGGCGCTCATCGTCTTCGAATCGAAGCTCGCCTACGCGATCATCGACTCGTACTTCGGCGGCACGGACCGGCCCTTCACGAAGATCGAAGGGAAGGAATTTACGTCGATCGAACTCTCGTTCATGCGCCGGGTGATGGACATGGCGATCAACGACCTCGAGGAGGCCTGGGCCCCGGTCCACAAGATCGACGCCCAGTACGTCCGGACCGAGATCAACCCGCAGTTCGTCGGCGTCGTTCCGCCGTCGGACGTCATCATCACGACCACGTTCGAGGTTGAGTTCGAGTCGGCCTCGGGGACGATCATGGTCGTCATCCCGTACTCGACGATCGAGCCGATCAAGCAGAAGCTCTCGTCGAGCTACCAGACGGGCAACGACGTCGTCGACACGCTCTGGACCCGCTCGATGCAGGAGCACGTCCAGCACGCCGAGGCGACGGCGATCGTGAAGCTCGGGGAGACGGAGATGTCGATCGGGGACCTCATTGGTCTCCAGGTCGGCGACATCATCCCGCTCTCGCAGGAGGTCTCCGGCGAGCTCGACCTCGAGATCGAGGACGCGAAGAAACTCAAGTGCCTCATCGGCGTCTATAAGGGAAACCGCGCGGTGCAGGTTACCCGCCGAATCACATAAAAGGAAACACCACCTATGGCCCCCGCAGACATGGAAACCAGCAGAGATGCGATCCGCGAACTCGCCGACCAGATCAAGGCCGGGGACGACGCCCTCAACAAGCTCAAGGTCCAGAACCTCGACTTCATCCTCGACATCCCGCTCAAGGTGAGCGTCGAGCTCGGCCGGGCGAAGGTCATCATCAAGGACCTGCTCCAGCTGGGGCAGGGGTCGGTGCTCGAGCTCGACAAGCTCGCCGGCGAACCGCTCGAGGTCCTGGTGAATGGCAAGCTCGTTGCAAGAGGCGAGGTGGTGGTGGTGAACGAGAAGTTCGGGATCCGCCTCACAGATATCATCAGCCCGGTCGAACGGATCGAGTCGCTGAAATAACCCGTGGGATTTCCGCGTAGACCAGGAAGGATGACCCTATGATCTCTCAGCTTACAGTTCTCGGCCTCGCGGTGCTGGCGTCGTTTGGCGCCGGGGCCGGGGTCAAAGTGACCGGCCTCGATCTCGCCGTTTCCGGGGCCCACGGCTACGTCAACGTGGCCCTCGAGGGCCGCTCCGGCGAACTGCCGGACGTGCGGGTCTTCGGCAACACGATCGAAGTCACCCTGTCGGACGCCGAGCCGTTCGGCGCGATCACCCGGACGGTCAGCGGCGCCCGGCTCTCGGCGAACGTCCTGAACGGCAAGGCCATCGTCAAGGCCATCCTCCCGTACGACGTGAACCAGCACAGCGTGGACCTCGGATGGAAAGGCCGGAACATCGAAGTCATCTTCCCGCGCGGCGTCCGCACCGCGGTCCGCGCCGAGGCCCCGGCCGCCGCGCCGGCGACCAGGCCCGCCAATCCGGTGCTCTCGAAGGTCGAGGCGGCGGTTCCGAAGGACGCGCTCAACGAAGACTATCTCAACAAGCTCATGAAGGAAGAGGCCCAGAAGGCGGCGCCGAAGGCGCTGGCGAAGACCCTGGCCCCCGAGCAGCGGGACACGGTAACCGTCCGCGCCGCGGCCCCGGCCACGGCAACGACCACCGCCGCCGCCCCGGGCCCCCGGACCGGGACCGACGGCTTCTCCTTCGCCGGCTACGCCGCGAAGTTCGCCGTGTTTCTCGCCTTCGTCCTGGGCCTCTTCTACGGCGTGGTCCAGCTCCTGAAGCGCGGGGTGTTCAACAAGGGGAAGCTCGGCTTCCTCAACAACACGCAGCTGATCCAGGTCCTCTCGACGACCTACGTCGCCCCGAAGCGCTCGCTCCTCGTCGTGAAGGCGCACAAGCAAATCTTCCTCGTCGCGAATTCCGAGACGGGCCTCCAGTTCCTTGCGGAGATGTCCGACACCTCGGGCCTCGTCAAGGAAGGGGAGAAGCTCGTCACGGGGACGAACTTTGACCTGAACCTTGGCGCGGCCGAGGCTGACCCTGCGGCCCCGGCCGTGAAGCTCAAGGAAAACATCGCCGAGTCGGCGCCGCTCCCGGAGGACCGGGGGATCGCGGCGCTCACGGCGAAGGACATCGTAAAGTTCTCCGACGAACTCAAGAAGAAGGCGAAGAAGCTTAAGCCGATCGAGTTTAACTGATGAAGAAGCTCGCCGCCGTCCTCCCGCTCCTCCTGGCCGCGCTCCCCGCGGCCGCGCAGCAGACGAACCTCCCCGGTGTCTCCGTGAACTTCGGCGGCGGCGCGAACCTCGTCGACACGCTCGAGATCCTGCTCCTCTTCACGATCCTGACGCTCGCGCCGGCGATCATCATCCTCTGTACGTCGTTCACGCGGATCGTCGTGGTGCTGTCGTTCATGCGGCAGGCCCTCGGGACGCAGAACATGCCGCCGAACCAGCTCCTCATCGGCTTCGCGCTCTTCCTCTCGGTCTTCGTCATGATGCCGACCGGGACGTCGATCTGGGAGAACACGGTGAAGCCGTACCAGGCCAAGCAGATCGACGGCACGCAGGCCCTCGCGGGCCTCGAGAAGGACCTCCGGGGCTTCATGGAGAAACACGTCCGGAAGGCCGACATCGGCCTCTTCTACGACGTCACGAATGCTGCGGCCCCGGCCGACGTCAAGGCCGTGCCGACGCACTACCTGATCCCGGCCTTCATCATCTCCGAGCTCAAGACCGCGTTCCAGATCGGCTTCCTCCTCTACATCCCGTTCATCGTCCTCGACATGGTCGTAGCCTCGGTGCTGATGGCGATGGGGATGATGATGCTGCCGCCGATGCTGGTCTCGATGCCGTTCAAGCTGCTGCTCTTCGTCCTCGTCGACGGTTGGCAGCTCGTGACCGGGGCCATCCTCCGGTCGTTCAACACGTAACGCAGGGAGGAGTTCCCATGGAAAACGAGTTCGCGGTGGAAGTTGTGAACCAGGCGATCAAGGTCGCCCTCATGCTGTCGGCGCCGATGCTCATCGGCGCCCTCGTCGTGGGTGTCCTCGTGTCGATCTTCCAGGCCGTCACGCAGATCAACGAGCAGACGCTCTCGTTCATCCCGAAGATCCTCGTGATCGTCGCGGCGCTCGTGATCTTCAGCCCCTGGATGATGGAGACGATGGTCACGTACACGCAGGATCTAATCACCAGCATCCCGGAGCTGGTGCGGCGCTAGATGAACGTCACGATCGCCGACCAGACCGTCTTCCTGGCCTTCTGGCTGTGCTTCGCGCGCTGGTCGGCGGTGCTCGCGCAGCTGCCGCTCTTCGACAGCGTCGCCGTGCCGAACATCGTGAAGGTCCTGGCGTCGTTCCTCGTGACCTACGCGTTCTTCCCGCCGCTCGCGGAGACGCTCGTCGCCGAGGTCCGCCTCGTCGGCGTCGAGAACGTCTGGCTCCTGACGATGTTCCACGTCTGCGCGGGCCTCGTCATCGGCTTCCTCGTCAAGAGCATCATGGGCCTCTTCGTCGCCACCGGCAGCATCCTGACCCAGCAGATCGGCTTCAACTCCGTGAGCTACTTCGACCCAGGCCAGGGCCAGCAGGTCGGTCCGTTCGAGCGGTTGATCGAATGGACGCTCCTCATGCTTATCCTGTCCTCCGGCGCCCTCGCCCCGATGTTCAAGGGGGTCTTCCAGTCGTTCCAGTCGGTAAACTTTCTAAACGCCGACAAAATGCTCAAGTCCCCGGAGTTTTTCGTGCTATTCTTTAAGTCGGCGTTCAGCGCGGCGGTGCTCCTCGCGGGGCCGCTGGTCTTTGCAAACCTCCTCATGAACCTAGTCATGGGGATCGTCGCCCGGACCGTGCCGCAGATGAACGTGCTGATGCTCAGCTTCGTGGTGAACATCGGCTTCGGGCTCCTCCTCTTCCTCGGGATCGCGGAGGAGTTGTTCACGGTGAGCTTCGACCTTTACGTAGAGAACCTCGGCGCCTGGTACCAGTACCTCGCGCCCTAACGATACGCCGGAGACAGGACGTCCATGGCCGACGAGAACGACGACGAAAAGACCGAAGAACCGTCCCAGTACCGGATCGACGAGGCCCGGAAGAAAGGTGACGTCGCGAGCTCGAAGGAGCTCAGTTCGGTGCTCCTCCTCTCCGGGTCGCTCCTGACGCTCGTCCTCTGCGGTGTCTTCATCTACGAGACCTTCACCGAGTACATCGACTGGATCTACCTCCAGGACTTCCGCCAGGCCTTCGCGAAGGAAAAGTTCCAGGACGTCATCGCGCAAACCGCGTGGACCCTCGTCAAGTGCGTCGGGCCCTCGTTCGGCGCCTCGCTCTGCCTCGGCGTCCTCTCGCAGTTCGTCCAGATCGGCTTCCTATATTCACCGGAGATCCTCACCGCGGACCTCGACCGGATCAACCCGATCAAGGGCTTCGGCCGGCTCTTTTCGAAGAAGGCCGTCGTCGACGCACTCAAGGGCTGCTTCAAGATCGCTGTCGTGGGCCTTATCACGTACTCGGTCATGCGCGACAACATCGGGGCCTTTCTCGGCTTCCTCCACGCCGAGGCCGGCGCGTCGCTGGCCTTCGGCAAGTACTTGATGGTGAAGCTCGGTTTCTCGATCCTCCTGGGCCTCGGCGTCATCGCCCTCGCGGACTTCGCCTGGGAAAAGTGGTCCTACCTCCAGAAGATGAAGATGACGAAGCAGGAGGCGAAGGAAGAGGCCAAGGAGCGCGACGGGAATCCCGAGGTGAAGAACCGGATCCGCCAGATCCAGCGGCAGATGGCGCAGAAGCGGATGATGGACGACGTGAAGAAGGCCGACGTTATTGTTACAAATCCGACGCACATTAGTGTAGCCTTAAAGTACGACGGCGTGACGATGGTCGCGCCGTCGGTGACGGCAAAAGGTGCCGACCATTTAGCGCTTCGGATCCGCGAGATCGCGAAGGAAAATGACATACCGATCGTCGAGAACATCGCCCTCGCTCGGACGCTGTACAAGACGGTCAAGGTCGGGCACGGGGTTCCGCGGACGCTCTACAAGGCGGTCGCCGAGATCCTGGCCTTCGTCTACAAGCTCCGGCGGAGACAGAAGGCGCTGAAGTAAGATTAGTGGCGGGCCCAGGACGGGCCCGGGAGTAGGGGAACCATGGACGGAATTTTTTCTCGGCTCAAGATCTTCTCGCAGAACTCGGAGCTCGCGGTGGCGCTCGGCCTGATCGTCATCCTCGGCGTGATGGTGGTCCCGCTGCCGCCGCTGGTCCTTGACCTCTTCCTGGCGCTCTCGATCGCCGTCTCGATCGCGATCCTCCTCCTCTCGGTTTACGCGCGCAAGCCCCTCGACTTCTCGACGTTCCCGTCGATCCTCCTCATCACGACGCTCATGCGGCTCTCGCTCAACGTCGCGTCGACGCGGAACATCCTCCTGAACGGCGCGAGCGATGGCACGAAGGCCGCGGGCCACATCATCGAGGCCTTCGGGCAGTTCGTCGTCGGCGGTAACTACGCCGTGGGGATCATCATCTTCCTGATCCTCGTGGTCATCAACTTCATCGTCATCACCAAGGGCGCGGGCCGCGTCGCCGAGGTCAGCGCGCGGTTCACCCTCGACGCCATGCCCGGAAAGCAGATGGCGATCGACGCCGACCTGAACGCGGGTCTCATCGACGAGAAGGAGGCGAAGCGTCGCCGGGCCGAGGTCGCCCAGGAAGCGGACTTCTACGGTTCGATGGACGGTGCCTCGAAGTTCGTCCGCGGCGACGCGATCGCCGGCATCCTCATCACCGCCATCAACATCGTCGGCGGGATCATCGTCGGCGTCGCCCAGAAGGACATGAACTTCGGCGACGCGGCTCGGATCTTCACGCTCCTCACCGTCGGCGACGGCCTCATCGCCCAGATCCCGGCCCTCATTATCTCCACTGCGGCCGGTATCATCACCACGCGGAACTCGAACTCCGACGCCCTCGGCAAGCAGGTAAACCAGGAGTTCTCGGCGCACCCGAAGGCCTTCTACATCACGGCCGGCGCTATCGGCTTCTTCGGCCTCATCCCCGGCTTCCCGGCGCTGCCGTTCCTTTCGATCGCGGGCCTCATCGGCTTCGCCGGCTTCAGGATCGAACGCGGCAAGGAGCTCGCCGCGGCCGCGGCCGTAACGAGCGCGGTCCAGGACACGAAGACCAAGACCGAGACCCTCGAGTCGCTCCTGCCGGTCGAGCTCGTCCAGCTCGAGGTCGGCTACGGCATCGTGAGCATCGTCGACGCCGAACAGAACGGCGACCTCCTCGAGCGGATCTCGCACATCCGGAAGCAGTTCGCCGTCGACTGGGGGATAATCATCCCGTCAGTCCGGATCAAAGACAACCTCGAGCTCAAGCCCGGCGGCTACTCGATCAAGCTCAAGGGGATCGAGATCGCCCGCGGGGAACTCCTGCCGGACCACATGATGGCGATGGACCCGGGGACCGTGATCGAGCAGATGGACGGCATCGAGACGAAGGAGCCGGTGTTCGGTCTCCCGGCAATCTGGATCACCGACGACCGAAAGGACGAGGCCCAGTACAACGGCTACACCGTCGTCGACCTCTCGACGATCGTCGCGACCCACCTCACCGAGGTACTGAAGGCGAACCTCTCCGAGCTCTTCGGCCGGCAGGAGCTTGCGAAGCTCCTCGAAACGTTCAAAGAAGACAACCCGAAGATCGTCGCCGACCTAATCCCGGACATCACGCCGCTCGGGACGGTGCTCAAGGTGCTCCAGGGCCTGCTCCGGGAAGGGGTCTCGATCCGGGACCTCCGGACGATCCTCGAAACGCTCGCCGAGTACGGCGCGGGCACGAAGGATCCCGAGGCACTCACCGAGTACGTCCGCCAGGCCCTCTACCGGACGATCACCGAGCGCATCAAGGGCGCGGCCGGCGACGTCCCGCTCTTCACCATCGATCGGGGCCTCGAGGAGGCCGTGGCCCGCGCGATCATCCACACCGACCACGGTACGCAGCTGAACCTCGACCCGAAGGTCACGCAGACGATCCTAGCGTCGCTCAACGAGAAGATCGAAGAGGCGACGTCGCAGGGGGAGAAGATGGTGGTCCTCTGCTCGCCGGTGATCCGCCGCCACTTCAAGCGGCTGACGGAAAAATTCATTCCCAACATGATCGTGGTGAGCCATAATGAACTAAGTCCCGAAGTTAACATACGATCTCTAGGAACCGTGAGGTTATAAGTAGATGTTCGTCAAGAAGTTCGAAGCCGACACCCTGGAAGAGGCCCTCAAGGCGGTCAAAGTTGAGCTGGGCCCCGACGCGATCATCCTTAAGACAGTCACCAACAACGGTTTGAAGGGCGCCTTCAAGAAAAAACGCATCGAGATCACAGCGGCTATCTCGGAGAAGAGCTACGAGAAGAAGGCAAAGGTGGATAAAGTCTTGAACAACGAACAGAAAGAAGCCTTTTACCAGAGGCCC
>JBILTI010000407.1:0-2850 GCA_044371595.1 Bacteriovoracaceae bacterium | reverse complement strand
CCCACGCCCGGGCTACGAGGCCCGAGTCCGTCGTCGCGGAGGAGTTGGTCATCACACTGACCCTGACGCCGCGGGCGCGCGCCCGGCGAATGGCCTCCTCGACCTCCGGAGACATTAGGACGTAGGGGTTCACGAACTCGAGGGAGCGCTCGGCCCGATTGATCATCGCGACGATTTCCTGATTGAGCCCGGCCGTCCGTTTCGCGACGGGATCCGCGGGGTCGCCGATGTAGCGGATGTCTTCGACGTCGGTGGAGCGGGAGAGTCTCCTGTTCGGTGGCGTTCGGTTCATGCGGAACTCCCGCGCCCAGGCGAGGAGATCGCGCCGGGCCTTCAGCGTTTCATCGAGGTTCGAGGTGCCGACCGGGGCGCGGACATGGGGCGAATTGAAGACTTCGTCATAGTGCGAAGCCGCGCTCTGCACCGTCGGGCCCCGGACGTGTGCCTCGACGTCGATGTACTCGCGGAAGTAATGGTTCTGCGTGTTCCGGCCCCCGACGATCATCTCCTGGGTTCCGATGAGGCTCTTCATGTGGTTCCGGTTGTTGATGCTCAGGGGATGGCGGTATACCGGATTGAATACCCGGACTTCGACGCCGAGGTCCATCAGGGCCTGGAGCGTGTGGCGGTAGCGCGCGAGGTTTTCGAGGTGGAAGCCGTCGACGATGAGCTTGACCTTGACTCCGCGGGTGGCTGCGTCGACGAGGGCGCCGAGCGTGCTCCGGCCCGTTTCGTCGAGGCCGAAGATGAACGTGTTGTAGCGGAGCTCGCGCGTTTCGTTCGCGATCAGCGCGAGCCGTGTCTGGTGAGCGAGCCGCCGCTGAACGAGGAGTTCGACGTCTCCGTCGAGGGAGCGGGGGGCGTTAGACCGGGGTGCGTTTAATGGCTCGGCCGATTCCAGCGTCGGCAGTGGGCCCGGTTGCCCGAGCGCGGTCGCGAGCGTGAAAAGCAGCGCGAGGATTACAACTGGCATGAATTAAGTGTTTCCTGGATCCGGCGCCGGATCGCTTCTTTTGTCATACGCGGCTGGACCTCTTCCATCGCCTTAATCACCATCGAAAGTTGCTGGTGGTGGCCATCGTACATCTGCGGGCCACGGAACAGGACGGCGTACTCCGGATCTCCGCGGTACCGCGCGATGTCGGCGGCGTAATCCGATTCCTCGGCGGCGCGGGTCGCATTGGGCCGTGTGGTTTGAGCTGCGGCGTCTCCGTTTTCTCGGGCGACGGCCGTGGCCGGGGTCGGCGGCGTGGTATGGGCCGGAGTCTGGGTCTGCGCGGCCGACGTAGACGGACGAGCGTTTCGCTGGGCCAGTGCGGTTTCTACCGTGAGCCCCGGCGGCGTTACTCCCATCGCCTCGTCTGCGATGCGCGCTCCGGCGGCCCCTCGGGCGGCGGCCGCGGTGTTATCGACGGCCGCCATCCCGGCGCCAAAGGCGCGGTCGAGGGCCGAGAGGTAAACGGCAACGGGCCTTAGAGTGGCGCGCGAGACTGTGCTAACGCCGCTCGTGCGCGCGGCGTTCCCGATGGCCCGGGTTACGGAGCTATTCGCGATCGCGTTCCAGGCATCGAAGAGGCGGTTCTGGGCGGCGGTGAAGCCGTTGGCCGCGAGCGTCCGAACCCGGCCCGCGGCTTCCGCGACCTCGGCCGAGGACCGCGGGAAGGTCCGGGCCATGAAGACGGCCACGGTGCGGGACGGAACAGCGCCGAGCTTGACCGCGCCCGTGAGCGCGAGCTTAGCCCCGGAGACGACACCCCCGGTTAGGAACGCGGTACCGATCTCACCGATCGCGTAGCCGGCGATGCCACAGAAGACCTGCGTCTTCTGCTGACACGTGCCGCAGTTCCAGTTCGACATCGGCTTCAGGCAGTTGGAGACGAACGGGGTCCCGGACCATTGCTCGCAGCCGTAGTGGTTGCGGGCCGATTCCTCGACCGCCTCATAGAGGTCCTTTGCGAGTTTCTTGATCGTCTCGGCCGGGTTGGAAGCTAGCCGCTGCAGAAAGCCGGGGCTAGCCTGCTGCGCCATCATCGCCCGCTCGGACGTCGTCGCCTCGGAGCGGCGGATGAGGCCGAGCCATTCCCCAGTCCCGGTGACGGCCGCGCGGCCCAGGTCCCAGACCAGCGTAATCATCGACCACATCGAATCGAAGATCCCGCGCACGAGGTTCGCGAGACAGGCCGGCATCCCTCGGGCCTGGTCCGTACATTGCCGAACGGTGGGGGACTCGGAAAGTCGCGCCGCGAGCGTCGCGACCGGGAAGGTCACCGCGCTCAGGAGGCCGCAGGCGAACTTGCCCGGGCACTGCAGACGGTCCGGAGACGGAGCACACGAAGCCGATCGCTGGGCGATCGTCGCGGCTTGGGCGGCGAGCGCCGCGTGCGGCGGCCTGCGGTTTTCCTGCTCGCAGTCCTCTTTGTGCTTTTCGATCTCCTCGGCGAGCTGATCGCGGAGGAGGTTCGTCACGGTGATAAGTTCGGGGCAGCGGTAGTTCCGCCCGTCGATCCGGACCTGAACGTTCCGCGCGTTCGGATTGTTGAGACACTGCTGGGAAACGCGTTCCTGAAGCCGCCGCAGGCGCTCCATCTTCTGCGTGAGCGCGGCGTCGTTCGCGGAAGTTCCGCCGGCGACGAGGAGGGAGAAGAGGGCCAGGATGATTACTCGCATTTAAACTCCTCCACCATCTTCTGAAGCTCATTCACGTACTTCCGGTGCTCGTCGCGGATCGAGTACTTGAGGTTGAAGAGGTCGTTCTTACAGTAGAGATAGTAGCTGCGTTCGATGAAGTGCACGCCGTTGATCTTGAACTCGGCGCCGATGTAGTGGCCCCGGAGGTCCTTCCGGAGATCG
>JBILTI010000157.1:0-5288 GCA_044371595.1 Bacteriovoracaceae bacterium | reverse complement strand
CCCCGAGACTGGATGAGGCCGCTCGCTTCGGAGACGGACCGGGTATCGAGGGCGCCGACTTTCTTGGATGCCCACTTGGTGCAAACGGCGAACGCCGACTGCGCAACGATCGATGAAATAAGCAGTGCACTGCCTAATCTTCTCATGCCAAAAAACCCTTGTTGGTTTGGAAAAATTCAGGGTTCTATGACAGCTTTAGCCTCGGTGTTAGTCAACACAAATAGCCTTACTTTTCTTGCGTGTTCAGCGATAACTTTTCGAACTCACTTGCGAAGCGCCGGCAGGCAGGAGTAGGTCACGACGTCTGCGACGCCTCCGGATTCCACCTCCGTGGAGACCAGGAAGGTTCGTTCGTCATGATACGTCACCGTCTCCGCTTGCTCGAGTCCCGGGCCAGGAATAACGGAGTAATCTCGGTCTTTCCGGAGGGGCCCCCCGCCGAGGAGGGCGTCGAGCTTCACCTCGACGAGGTCGCCGTAGGTGAGGATCAGGACGCGCGACCCGTTCGGAGAGAGGGCGGCGTCGGTGATGAGCGCACGCTCGCCGGAAGCGGCGGTCATCGCGCCGATCGCGAGCTCACCGAACTTCGTCACCCGGCCTGCGGCGTCGATCCGGAAGATCTGCGCGACGCCCGACTTCGTCTTCGAGAAGATGACCATCGACTGGTCCGGGAGGACGACGAAGCTCTCGGCGTTGAAGCTTCCGACAGGATACTGGAACCGGATCACCTCGATCGGGGAGAGCGTCGTCCGGGACCAGAAGTCGGCTTCACGGAAGACGCCGATCTTGTAGTCCGTCCGGCGCTCCTTGTTGTCGCCGATGTCTGCGACGTACACGCAGCTCTCGGCAGCGCGCGGACACGGGGCTACGGCGAGGGCCTCGGTGTCCCGGTTCGGAAACTCCGCGAGAGATACGGTGCGCTTAACCTGGCCCCGGAGGTCCGACGCGTGGATCGCCTCCGCGCTTCCGGAGTCGTTGACCCAGAGGAGCGTCTCGGGCCGCAGCGTTGCCTTCGCGAGGCCGCTCGCCTCGTTCACGACCGTCGTGTCGAGCTCGGCGGTTTTCACCGCCTTCCATTTCGCGCAGAGCGCGAGGGCGGGAGCGGGGGCCGCGAGGGTGAGGGTAAGCAGCAGGGCAAGTCCGTTCGTCGGGGTCATCGGTTCTCCTTGAAATTGGCGACATTAATCACACGGCAAGCGCGGGCGTTCGTCAAATGAGAAGAGTGTTAATCCGATTCCGCGAAGCGGAACGAGGACGGAGTTTCCTGCAGTTGGTTGATCCATTTGTAGTGGGCGAAGCCCCTTTCTTCCCGGGCGAGGTCAGTTCCCGGGGCTATGAGCTCCTGCCGCGGACGGCCATTGAGGCTCACGCGCGCGCTCGCGTAGACCGCGACCGGGGTCTTCCACTCGCGCTCGTAGCGGTCCCGGAGGAAGTGCGCGAACTGGAGGATGAGGTCCGGCTTTCCGGTCATGTCGGCGAGCTGCCGGGGCGTGATAAACTGGCGCGGATCCGGCAGCGCCAGGTGTCCGTCGCGCTGGCTCTTCACGAAGAACATCACGCTTCCTTCCTTGTGTCGAAGCATCATGCGCCAGGCAAACGTGTGGCCCTGCTCGGTCCAGCTGGTCACGCCCGGATAGAGGAGATGCCGGAACGGGAGAAGGACGTGGACCGCGACGTAGGCGGCGAGGAGGGCGACGAGCCGCCGATCCGGCGTTACCTCGGGGACGCGCTCGATCCCCCAGGGGAGGAAGTGTCGGAGCACGGGGATCCGCCGCGGAAAAGATGGGTCGAAGAACATCGTCGAGAGGAAGATCGAGAACCAGGGGAATGTCGCGAGGCCGAACATCGCCACGTTCGAGAGGTGGAACCCGACGGCCACGACGAAGGCAGGGAGACGCGTCCGGCGCCATGCGAGGAGGGGAACGATCAGGAGGTCGAAGAGCACGCCCCCGTAGCTATAGAGGAACGGCGCCCAGGGGGCGTCGTAGAGGAAACCGAGAGGCCCGTCCCGGCGGTTGGCGAGGAAGATGTCCATAGGCGTCCCCTGGAGCCAGTCGGCGTTGAGCTTCGCGACGCCGCCGAAGAAGTAGGCGAGGGCCATGTGGAAGATGATCAGGTAGAGCATCCACGCCGGCCGCGTCGTCCGGCGGTTGTGGAGCGGCAGCAGCATCATCCAGAAGCTCACGAGGCAGTAGAGGTAGCTGTGGTTGATGTACTCGGTCTGCTCGAACAGGAAGAGCAGGAGGTGACCGAGGAAGAGGATCACCGAGAAGACGCGGTAGTGGAAGTTGAAGGCGACCGCGAAGCCTGCGAAGATCGTGAGCGCGTAGTGGACCACCATCCCCCAGTAGGGCCAGGGCTTTACCCAGTCGAAGAACAGGTAGCTGAAGTTGAACGCCGGTGCCACGTACTGGTCGAACTTTCCGATGACGAGGCCGTTGATGAGCTCCTGGGACAGGAGGATCCCCGCTCCGATCCGGAAGTAAATTAAGACGGCGGCGTCGACGGGACGGAAGAGGGACTTCATCATGGCAGCGGTTTTATCAGAGGTCGACGGGTCCCGACCCTAAAGGTTGGCCGAAATTTGCGGCGCGGGCGAAAAAAAGGGCCACCCGCGGGCGGCCCTCATTTAACTTTCGGTGGTGCGGGCGCGGCTAGCGCGTCGGCTCGTTGTGGTTCCGGAACTCGCCCCGGCCAGTGATGTGCATCGTATCGTTGCGCTCGAGGGCCGCGGAGAAGCCGTTCATCTGGTACTTCACGGTGACCATGACGCCGGCGACCGGGTTCCCCCGAGTTCCGTGGTTCATCACGCCGGAGAGCTTCATCGACGCGTTGAACTCCCAGCCCCAGCTTGTCTTAACTTCGCCGGGAACGATGATCACGCCGGTGAGGTACTGGCCTGCGCCGTTGTAAGAACCGCCGTGGGAGAAGAGGACCTTGTACTTGAAGGTAACGACTTCCTTCCCGAAGGCGTTGTTGATGCGGGCGATGAAGTTCTTCTCGACGGGCATCGAGAAGTTCTCGAGGTCGAACGGGTCGACGAATTCCTTGGTCATCGGATCCTTCGGAACGACGCTGATCGGCGCGTATTCGGAGACGTTCTTTGGCTTGCCCTTCGAGACGAGCTCGTAGATGGCCTCGCCGAGGGCGACGAGGTCGCGGGCGACGGAGATCACCTGACCCGCGGTGGCGACGCCGTCGCTGAAGGAGCCGCCGACTGACGGCGAAGTGATCGGGCCAGGACCTGGACCCGGACTCGGCTCGACGAGCGTGTCCCGGCCCGGCTTCGGCACGATGAGGTTCTTATTTGTCACATAGTCTTCGACGACCTCCTCGACGGTGAGGGTCAGCCGCTGTTCGGGCGGGAGCTCTTTCGCCATGAGCGAGGTCGAAAGGACCAGAGTCGTAAGAAGCGCGAGCCAGTGTTTCATAGTTTTCCCCCTGATTTGATCACGTCACCGTAGAGTTCGCTCCAAGCGATCTCTCATTTGGAGCGTTACTATCAGGCTGGGAAACGGAAGGTCAAGATTTTGAAGGCTTCGAGTTATTTTTACAGGACCGGCTCAAACCGCATGATTTCTTTATGTTTTTAGCCTTGGCTAGAAGTCGGGGGCAGTAGTGTTGCTAATAATTATTATTAGTAGGACTAATTTCTTTCAATCGTGAAGGCCCGGTGGATGTCGGTCTGATGGAAATCCTGCGGAATCGTCCACTGGGTGATCTCCTTGACCTTGTAGTGATCGGTGATGATGCGGTGGAGCTCGAAGCGGCGCTTGTTCGTCGAAAAGTACAGGATCCCGCCCGGCGCGAGGAGCCCCATGCAGTCGCGGATCAGGATCGGGTGATCCCGTTCGACGTCAAGGTCTTCCTCCATCCGCTTCGAGTTCGAGAAGCTCGGCGGATCGAGGAGGATCAAGTCAAAGGTCTCTCCCTTTTCCTTGCGCGAGGCCAGGTCCTTGAGCACGTCGGCCTGGAAAAACACGTGGGCCTTCGGATCGAGCTTGTTCAGCAGGAAGTTTTCTTAGGCCCACTGGAGATACGTGTTCGACATGTCTACGGAGGTGACGGTCCCGCCGCCCATCGCCGCGGCGACGCTGAGCGACCCGGTGTAGCAGAAGAGGTTCAGCACGTGCTTCCCGGCCGCGGCCCGCAGGAGGTGCTGGCGCAGCGGCCGGTGGTCGAGGAAGAGGCCCGCGTCGAGGTAGCGCTCGAGGTTCACGAGGAACTGGAATGGCGGTTCGCGCACGGGGAAGAAGTCGCGCGAGGTCGGGTCGAGGGGCCGGTACTGGCCCGCGCCTTTCTGCTTTTCGCGGATCTTGAAGTGCTGGCGCTCGGCCGGGATCCCGAGGACGGCCGCGACGGCCACCTCGATGTCGCGCTGGTGCGCTTCGCGCTTGGGCTCGTCGTCCGCGCCGAGCTTCTTCCCCTGCTCGTAGATGACGGCCTGGGATCCGTAGACGTCGATCAGGTAGGGATACTCCGGGATATCTTTATTGTATAAGCGATATGCTTCGATGGCGTTTTTCTCGAGGTAGGTCTTTAATTTTTTCTGGTTTTTAAGGAGCCGGTTTTTTAGCGCTGTGGGGTCCGTGGTCACGGTATTGCCTTTCATGTGGAATTGGTGCATCCTCGTACATACTAACAACTGATGCGGAAGTATGTCTTCAGAAACCGAAAGAGATGAGCAATCGGGCGTCGCGACGATCCGCAAGGAGAAGCTGCAGCCGCCGCGGAAGTACAAGGTCCTCATGCACAATGACGACTATACTACTATGGAATTCGTCGTGCTCGTGCTGCAGAAATACTTCAACAAATCCGCCCCCGAGGCCCAGGTGATCATGCTCGAAGTCCACACCCGGGGCTTCGGGGTGTGCGGCGTATTCACCTACGAGGTCGCCGAGTCGAAGGTCGCGAAGGTCACCCGGTACGCCCGCGAAAATGGCCACCCTTTAAAGTGCAGTACCGAACCCTGCGATTCCTAGACAAAGTTTCTTCCTTCGCCTTGCCATTTTCGCCTTCGTCCTCATCTTCCGGTATAATGATATTGAGAGGGACCTAATATGATCAGCCAGAAACTAGAGCAGATATTGAACAAGGCCATCAAGCGGGCCAACGAAAAGCACCACGAATTTCTGACCCTCGAGAACGTCCTCCTGTCGATGCTCGAGGACGAGACCGTGGCCGAGGTCCTCGCGGACTGCGGCGCGAACCTCGGGGATCTGAGGAAGGACCTCGCCGGGTTCCTCGAGGAGGACTCGAACTTCTCGATCCTGAGCGAGGAGGAGATC
>JBILTI010000441.1:0-2626 GCA_044371595.1 Bacteriovoracaceae bacterium | reverse complement strand
CGAGGGTGTCGGCGACCACCGTTCCGATGTGCCCGTAGCCGAAGACCCAGGCCTCGGTGCCCCCGAGGAGACGGCGGTCCCAGTTCCGGTTCCGGTCCCAGGCGAGGTGCCGGGGGAGGGTCACGAGGCCCTTGAAGACCGCGCCGAGAGTGTATTCGGCGACGGCCTGTGCGCGGATCGTGTGTCCCACGACCACCGGGATCTCCCGCCAGAGGTCAACCTCTCGGGCGAAGTGGTCGTAGCCCGAGTTCGGATGCACGATTAACTTGGTCTTTTTCAAAACCTCCGGCGGGAGGTCCCGGAGCTGGGTGTGGGTGTTCGTCACGAGAATCAGGTCTTCCCCCGAGAGGGCCCCGAGGGCCCGGTAGGCGAGGCCCGGGATCCCCTCGACGAGCTCCCGCTCGATCTTAAGAAAATCCTTGTTTTGGTAGGGAGAGACGTGAGTGCGAGCGACCTGGTAGGTTTTTGTCATCCTTTCAAACTAGCTTAAATCGGGTCAAAAGTGTATAAGGTCTCCTATGATAACAATCAAATCCGCGCGCGAAATCGAGATCATGAGGGAGGCCTGTAAGATGGCCGCCAAGACGCTGCACTTTCTCGGTCAAAACCTTAAGATCGGCATGAGTACGGAGGACATTAACCGTATGTGTCACGAGTACACGCTAAAGCGGGGCGGGACGCCGGCCACGCTCGGGTACCACGGCTTCCCCAAGTCCCTCTGCACCTCCCTCAACGACGTCATCTGCCACGGGATCCCGTCGGAAAGGGACATCCTGAAGGACGGCGACATCGTTAACCTCGACGTCACCACCATCTGGAAGGGGTTCCACGGGGACACCAACCGGACGTTCCTCATCGGCAATGTAAAACCGGAGGTCCAGAAGCTCGTCGACGTCACCCACGCCTGCATGATGGCGGGGATCTCTGTGTGCAAACCCGGGGCCCGGATCGGGGACATCGGCGCGGTCATCGAAGAGCTGGCCCACGGCCACGGTTACTCCGTGGTCCACGAGTACTGCGGCCACGGCATCGGCCGGAAGTTTCATGAGGAGCCGCAGGTCGTCCACGTCGGCAAGCGCGGCACCGGCGCGGAGATGCGGCCCGGGATGACCTTCACCATCGAACCGATGATCAACCTCGGCAAGCGCCACTGCAAGCTCCTCGACGACGGCTGGACCGTCGTGACCAAGGACAAGTCCTGGTCCGCGCAGTTCGAGCACACGGTCCTCATCACCGAAGATGGTCACGAAATCCTCACCCAGTTCGCCCCCGAGGAATGGACCGCCGACGATGAAAAACTTTAGCCAGCTCCTGCGGGACGCCGCTTACCATATGTGCCCCGAAGCCTCCAGCGTCAGCGGAAGTCTTGGGCCGCACACGCTCTACCTCCGCTTCGACGCGAAAGACGTCCTCGTCGGCGCGAACTACATCGGCGGGGTGAACCCGTGGCTGAGTTCCCTCTGTTACCTGGCCGAAGGGAAGACCCTCGCCGAACTTCAGCAGTTTTCCTGGGCCACCTGGGAGTCGGCGTTCCGCGATGACCAGTCGTTCTGGGACCACCGGCAGGAGGAGGCCGATAAGTTCTTCTTCCCCGCCCTCGAGCTCCTGAAGCTTACCCTCGACCTCTACCGCGGACGCGAATACCTCTACGCGGAAGCGGGCCCGCTGGTCTGTCGCTGCTTCGGCGTCCGGGAGTCCGACATCCTTGCGCACCTTCAAACGGAGGCGAGCCCGACGCTCGAGACGCTGGCGGGCGTTTCCAAGGCGGGCCTCGGCTGCCGGTCCTGCGTTCCGCAGCTAAAGCGCTGGCTCGTCGCCCACGAGGCCAAGACCTCGGCCCGCTTCTACAAAAATAAGCCCGTCGCCGACTGGCTCCTTGACATCGATTACCTCCTGTCGTGCTTTCCGAAGGCCCTCGACTGGAAGATGGAGATCGCGAGCTTCCGGGGGAAGCAGGTCGTCATCACCTTCGATAAGGAAGTTACCCAGCGGGAGGAAGAAACCGCCGGCAAGGAGCTTCAGGATTTCTTAGGGGCCGCCGTCGACGCGGAGCTGGCCTTCTTCTTGAGACGCGCGCGGCACTTCTCGAACGCCAGGGGATAGTTCTTCAGCCGGTCGAAGATCTTCCGGTCTTTCCCCGCGAAGAGCTGGCGCATGTCCACGTCCTCCTGCAGGTACTTGATCTCGGTGAAAAACTGATCGAGTTCCGGGATCTCTTCCTTGAGGCAGCTGGCGGTCGGCGCCTGAGTCTGGATCTGCGAGATGAAGGCGAGGAGGATCTCCCGGGTCGCCTCGACGTAGTCGTCGATCATTCCTTCGGTGATGCTCTTTTGCATCCCGGTCAAGTCGCCGGGGATGACGAAGAGCTCCTTTCCTTTCCGGATCGAAAGCTCGAGAAGCTTCCAGGACTCGGAGAACTTTTCCCCCGCGCAGATCGTCCAGTAGTCCTCTCCCGCGACGGAGAGCCGGGGGATCTGCACCAGTTCGGCGATCAGTCGCTGGTTAAGGTCGTAGACCGGGCCCGTTTCTTTCTTCTGGTGGAAGCGCTTCTCCTCCTGGCCCAGGCACTTCAAGATCTGCTGGTCCTCGCGACCCTGCGTGGGCGAAGCGAGGAGCAAGAGGAGGG
>JBILTI010000440.1:0-2632 GCA_044371595.1 Bacteriovoracaceae bacterium | reverse complement strand
ACGTCTTCTCCAGGACCTACGAAGACCACGAGCGGGCCGTCGACGACTTTCAGCGAAACGCGAAGGCCCGCCAGGGGAAGAGCTGGCGCGACCTAAAGCAGTGAGGCCGGGCACTCCTCGCTGAGCCCGGGGAACGTGCGGACGACGTCGGCGTCGTCCCGGGTCCACATGAGAACCGACGACCGCCGGAACGTTCGGATGTTCTTTAGGGAAAACTGGACGAAACTCACCTGGTCGGGCGCCGCGACGGTCGTCCCCGTGATCCGGGCGTAGCCGTCCATCGACCGCTTGAAGGTCCGCGACGGAAGAACGACGTCGTCGACGAAGATGTTCCGGTTCGGAGACATCGCCGCGAGCCATTCGGCGAAGGGCTTGAAGCACAGGGGGAAGATTTCGGCGACCTGGCCGTCGGCCTTCGGATTGAGCTTAACGCCGAACCGGACGAACCGGCTCGCGTCCAGGAGCGAATCTTCGAGGTTCTTCCGGAGTTCGCCGAAGAGGAGGTTCGAGGAGAGCATCTCCGCCCGGAACCGGTCGACGCGGGCGTAGGTCAGGTCCTTCGCGCACTCCCTCTCGTCGAGGACCGTGCTGTCCCGGGGGGTCGGGGCGCAGGCGAAGTTCGTCGCGTGAACCATGTCCTTCAGGGGCTCGCGGAGGAGTCCGGTGGACTCGAGGAACGCCCGGAGCTTCGGATCGATGTTCTTAGAGATCATGCTCCGGACCCGGCCGCGGCCGTCCAGCACCGGCGCCCCGGTGCCGCCCCTCAGCACGGGACAATCCGCGAAGAGCATGTTCGGCGAGGCCGCGGTCCAGGCCAACGGATTGATGTAGTTGTTGTGAACGCTCTCGCAGGTTCCCTTCTTGATCAGGGCCGAGAAATCGTCCTGCTGGTCGATCATCCAGGTGGTGAACCGCTGCCCGGCGGGAACGCCGTCCCGGTTGATGAACGCCCGCCGGCGCTCCGGGAGGGCGGCCGAGAGCTCGAGGAAGGCGACGTCGTCGCGCCAGAGGATCGGATCCGATCCCTCGTTGTTCGATACGAGGATTACCTTCCGGCAACCCACCCGCTCCATGGGCCTGTTGCCGGCCTTCGGAAAGAAGAAGAAGACGTCGCGGCTGCAGTCCTGCCCGCTCCGGCGGAGGAGCGTCGGAAGGCAGCTGGCGCTGGTCGCGACGATGTTTTCCTCGGTCAGGAAGCCGGTGCACTGCTTGTAGTTCTTCCCGAGGACGACGACGATCTTCGCGAGGAACGTCGGGCACGCCTGGTTCCCCTGGCAGCTCACGTACTGCTTGTCCAGGTAGGAATCGATCTCCGTCTGCGGCGGCCGCACGACCTCGGGCCTGCCCTCGTCGGTGGTCTCGGACTTTTTCCCGCAACCCACAAGGAGAACGCAGATACCGAAGCCCAGCGAAACGGCGCTCCGTAAGAGACGGCCCCCCATCAGTAGTCTGCTCCGGTCTTCCGGATGTGGACCATGGGCCTCGCCTCGTCGTTCATAGTATAAGACGAGAGGACCTCTGCGAAGACGACTTCGTGATCCCCGGGCTTGGTCGCGGTCACGAGGCGGCACTCGATCGCCGACTTGGCCTGCGTGAGGATGATTCCCCCGTGCGCTCCGCTCGTGTGGGGCAGCGTCTCGAAGGGATTGTTGGCCGAGTCATACCCCTTCCAAAAATGCTTTAAAAAAGTTTTATCGTGCTCCCCAACGACGTTTACGCCGAAGGTTCTCCCCGCCTTGATCAGATCGTAGGCCGGCCTGCCCGGTTTAATTGCCAAGGAGATCATCAGCGGATTGAAGGACACCTGCTGGACCCAACTGGCGAGATAGCCGTCAATGGTCTGACCTTTCTCGTCCCGGACGGCCACGATAAAGAGGCCTGAGGGAATATGACCAACTGAAGTTGCCATGTTGTCATGCAGCATAATTCCTCGATTTATTTTGATTTCAGCCTATCACGTTACCGATGCCCAACCATATTTGTCAATTCAGCCGCCCCGAGGTTGAGCGGGACGTTCAATTTCTGATCAAAATTGCCGATAAGTAAGGTCACTTGAGCGGGCCCGACTTGCCCCTTAAAATAACTGGGAGCGGGTAGATTTAATTTACACTGTGCACTATCTCAATTAAAACCCGCATTACCGTCCGAGGAGGATTCGTGGATAAAAAGAAAACTGAATATTTTAAAGAATTGCTCCTGAAGCATCGTCAGCAAATCCTTAACGTTGGACTTCTTAATAAATCAGATGACTTACATGTATCAGAGGAAGACCTCTCCGACGAGACCGACCTCGCCTCCTCACTTATTCAGCAGCAGCTCAACTGTGCGATCCGCGACCGCGAGTACGCTAAACTCCGCCGAATCGATGCGGCCCTCGAGCGGATCGCCGATGGAACCTTCGGCCACTGCGAGGAATGCGAGGAAGAGATCGGCATGAAGCGGCTCGAGAACCAGCCGTGGGCCGAGCTCTGTATCACCCACGCCGAAGAGAAAGAGCGCGAGGAATCACAGATCTGGAGACAAGCATAAACGCAAATCATTTGAACTAGATCGTATTGAACCATTGAATAATGACACTTAGACGCATTCCAGTAATCAGGCAGCCACATCGTTGGCTGCCTTTCGGTGATTA
>JBILTI010000437.1:0-2644 GCA_044371595.1 Bacteriovoracaceae bacterium | reverse complement strand
CCTCGAAGTTTACCCGATCATCCTCGCCGGCTGGGCCTCGAAGAACAAGTACACGGTCCTCGGCGCGCTCCGCGGTTCCTCGCAGATCGTCTCCTACGAAATCTCCATGGGCCTGGCGCTGCTGTCGATGTTGGTCGTCTATGGGTCGTTTAACCCACACGACATGGTCGCCTGGCAGGCCGAGAACTTCTGGGGTGCGATGGTGAACCCGTTCGGCGCCCTCGTCTTCCTCATCTCGATCTTCGCCGAGACGAACCGGCTTCCGTTCGACCTCGCGGAAGGGGAGTCGGAGATCGTCGCCGGCTACCACCTCGAGTACGGCGCGATGAAGTTCGCGCTCTTCTTCATGGCCGAGTACATCGCCATGATCATGGCCTCGGCGCTGATCTCAACGCTCTTCTTCGGCGGCTACTCGCTCCTCCCGGGCATGGGCCAGCTCGTGGCGCTGATCTCCGGCTACTTCGGCTTCGGCGCCGTCGGCACGACCAACGTCACCGCCGTCTTCCAGTTCGCCTCGCTCGCGTCGAAGGTCGCGTTCTTCATGTTCCTCTTCGTCTGGATCCGCTGGACGCTCCCGCGGTTCCGCTTCGACCAGCTGATGGACCTCGGGTGGAAGATCCTCTTCCCGCTGTCGCTTATTAACCTCGTCGTAGTGACCCTCGGGGTCTACTACTTCAACCAATAGAGAGGCCCCATGGGAACTATCAACGTTTCTAAGAAATACACGGCCGTGCAGAAGGCCTACCTCCCGGCGATCCTCATCGGGATGAAGATCACGATGAAGCGGTTCATCCAGGGCGCCCTGTTCGGGAAGAGCTGGACGATCATGTACCCGGAAAAGAAGCGCGACTACTCGGACCGGTTCCGCGGCGCCCACTTCATCTCCGTGGACCCGAAGAAGACCGAGAACTGCACCGCCTGCTTCCTCTGCGAAACCGTCTGTCCCGCGGAGTGCATCCACATCGTCGCGGAGGAACGCGACGAAGCCGAGAACGCCTACGGCGTGGCGAAGGAAAAGAAGCCCGCGAGCTTCGACATCGACCTCCTCCGATGCTGCTTCTGCGGCTTTTGCGAAGAGGCGTGCCCGAAGGACGCGATCAAGCTCTCGACGAACTACGAGATGGCCACGTACACCCGCGACGCTGCCATCGTTGACCTCGACCATCTCAAGCGACCGATGAACGGGCGCCAAGAGAAGAAGGATAAGTAATGAGCCCGGTTATCGTCATCCTGGCCGCGATCTCGGCCGTCCTCGCGGTCTCCATGCTGTTCGCGAAGAACCCGATCACGTCGGCCCTCTGCCTCCTCGGCGTCCTCCTCATGACGGCCGGGATCTACGGCCTCATCGGCGAGCACCTCATCGCGACGATCCAGCTCGTGGTCTACGCCGGCGCGATCATGGTCCTCTTCATCTTTTCGATCATGCTCCTGAACCTCAACACCGAGGCGAAGGACTACAAGGCGAACCCCGGTGCCTTCGCCGGCGCCATCGCCCTGGGCGCGGCGGTCTTCGGTTTCATGGTCTACGCCCTGAACGATCACTTCCTTGACCACCGGCTCGACTTCGCGCCCGGCGCGTTCTCGGCCGAGCGCGTCGCTTCTCTCGGTGGCAACTCGAAGGTCCTCGCGCATGCGCTCTTTACCCAGTACTACGTGTCTTTCGAGGTCATCTCCCTCGCCCTGCTGATCGCGGTCGTCGGCGCCGTCGTCCTCGCTAAACGAAAAATCGACTAAGGTAAACATATGACAAACGATGTACTCATTCAGATCCTCGCCGCGTTCCTCTTCTGCACCGGCATCCTCGTGGTGCTGCTCCGCCGCGACACCATCATGATCCTCATGGGGATCGAGCTCCTCCTGAACGCCGCGAACCTCTCGCTCGTAGCGTTTTCGAAGTCCGCCGGGATGATCGAGGGCCAGCTGCAGGTGTTCTTCGTGATCACCATCGCCGCCGCCGAGTCCGCGATCGGCCTCTCGATCCTGGTTAACCTCTACCGGAACTTCGGGTCGATCAAGACCCAATCCGCAACGACACTGAAAGGATAAGGCCCGTGGAAACAATGCACTCCTCACTGCCGCTTCTCATCTTGATCGCGCCGCTGATCGGCTTCTTCATCAACGGCGTCGTCTACCCGCTGAAGCTCAGGGGCTTCGCCAAGACCGACCCGAACACCGCCGGCGGAACCGCGACGTTTTTCATCGGCCTCTCGTTCGTGCTGGCGGCGATCGCCTTCGGGAAGCTCCTCGGCGGAGAGAACCCGTCGCTCACGACCTACTGCTTCGAGTGGTTCAACTTCGGGGGCCTCGAGATTCCGTTCGAGCTCCGGATCGACCGCCTCTCCGGCACCCTCGTGATGATCATCACGGGCATCGGGACGCTGATCCACCTCTACTCGACGAGCTACATGCACGACGAGGAGTGCGTCGGCCGGTACTTCTCGTACCTGAACCTCTTCTGCTTCAACATGCTCCTCCTCGTGATGGGGAACAACCTCCCGCTGCTCTTCTTCGGCTGGGAAGGGGTGGGCCTCTGCTCGTACCTCCTCATCGGCTTCTGGTACACGGACACGGAGAAGGCCAACGCCGGTAAGAAGGCGTTCGTCGTCAACCGCGTTGGCCTTCTCCGTGTCCGTGTACCAGAAGC
>JBILTI010000060.1:0-7681 GCA_044371595.1 Bacteriovoracaceae bacterium | reverse complement strand
CCGAGTCCTCCATCTTGTCACCGGCCTCGTCGGCTTCGTGCTCCATTTCTTCCAGCGCCCCGTCGCCGGTGCCCTCGTTGGTCCGGTTACAGGCGACGCCGAGATTCAGGAGCGAAAGGAGCAGAAGAAAAAGTGAGAGGTGTTTCATCGGTTCCCCTTTGTGTAGCTACCATTTTATCCTCGGCTGGCCCAGGGGAGTACCTAAGACAGGCCTAAAATCGATACTGCGACCCGACGCCGGCGCTCTCCTCGGTCACCATGAGCCCCGCCGACCAATGCCAATCGCTCTGGTACATAAGCGACACTTCGAATTCGGAGTCCTGCTTTTGTCGGAGCGTCACGTCGGCCTCGGTGTACCAGGTCTTCGTCCACTGGAAGCGCTTCTCGATGTCCACGCGCATCCGGCCCCGCTGGTCGACGAGGGCGTGGATTTCGACGAGGAACGGAAGCTTGTAGCTGAGGCCTCCGACCACGGCACCTTCACCCCGGAGCGTCGTTCCGCCGGCCACGAGGGCTAACCAGCGGTTAAACCAGCGCTTATAAAAGAGGTCGCCCTGGGCCTCCCAGGAGAAATCGTTCCGGAGCTCGGCCCGGGCCTCGACCTCATCCCAGGTCTTCATGAGGTTAAGCTGCGCCTGCGCGTGGTTCGTCGCGGCCTCGAGCATCCCCCGGTAGTAGACGTGGTCGTGGTGGTGCGGATCCGCCTTCTGCCATTCGCGGATCT
The DNA here is from genome assembly GCA_044371595.1 of Bacteriovoracaceae bacterium. Lineage (GTDB taxonomy): Bacteria > Bdellovibrionota > Bacteriovoracia > Bacteriovoracales > Bacteriovoracaceae > Peredibacter. Next base: position 6,957 of record JBILTI010000060.1, on the reverse strand, counting down.
CCTTGTTCGGCGTGAAGCTCGAGTACTTCACGACCCGCGCCATGCCGGTCTTCAGGTGGTAGAGGTTGTGGCAGTGGAGCATCCACGCGCCGGGTTCGTTCGCGAGGAATTCGATCGTGCGCGTGCCGTGCGGGGGGACGTCGACGGTGTGTTTTAGCGGCGAGAAGTCCCCGTGCTTGTTCTTCACCCGGAAAAAATGCCCGTGGAGGTGCATCGGGTGATGCATCATCGTGTCGTTCTTGAAGGTGAAGCGCACCACCTCGTTCTCGCGGATCACGATGTTCCGGTCCTGGTGAATCGCCTTGCCGTTGATGTGCCAGACGTAGCGTTCCATGTCTCCGGAGAGGACGAGCTTAACGTCGTGAACCGGGGCCGTCGTCGGGAACGCGGTCGCTCGCAGGGCCTTCGCGTCGGCCACGGTAAAGGTCTCGACGACCGCGGGGCCCCCGTGCTGATGGTGGCCGTGGGTCCCGTGGCCCTCGTGCGCGTCGGCGCCCGCTTCGTGATCCGTAGGGCCCTGGTGATCCATCAGTCCGTACTGGTCCGGAAGCGGCTTCAGGGGCGCGCTCTCGTAAGGACCCTGGCCGATCCAGAGGGACGTGAACCCGGTTCCGTCCTGGGCGGTGGCGCGGAGTTCGTAGTTCATTTCCTCCGGGAGCTTGAAGAGCACGTCGACCGTCTCGGCCATTCCGACGAGCGCTTCCTTCGCGAGGACGGGGGTCACGTCCACGCCGTCGAGGGAGATGATCTCTAGCTTCTGCGCTCCGAGGGCGACGGTGAAGTACGACGACGCGCCGGCGTTGATGATCCGGAGCCGGATCCGCTCGCCCTTCTTCGCCGCGAGACCCTGGGAGGTCTTCTTTCCGTTGATCAGGAAGGCGTCGTAGCCCACGTCCGAGTAATCCATGCCTCCCATCCGGGTCCATTCGTTGGTAAGAAAATTCTTAAGTTTCCCCCCGTCGATCGCCCCGGCCCAGGACCTGACGGTGCCTTTCTTATAGAGGTAGTAGTCGCCGTCCTTCCGGAGGTTCTTCAGGATCTGCGTCGCGTCCTCGTCGGACCAGTCGGAGATCACGGCCACGAGGTCGCGGTCGTAGCGCGCGGTGGGCGTCTTCGGGTGGATGACGAAGGCCCCGTAGAGGCCCTTCTGCTCCTGGACGTTGGTGTGGGAATGGTACCAGTAGGTGCCGTGCTGGCGGAGCGGGAAGCGGAAGGTGAACGATTCTCCGGGCCCGATCGGGGGCGTGTTAACGTAGGGCACGCCGTCCATCTCCGGGGGGAGCAGGAGGCCGTGCCAGTGAACCGAAAGTTCCTCGTCTTCGAGGTGATTCCGGAGCGTGATCACCGCCTCGTCGCCTTCGGTGAACTCGAGCGTCGGCGCCGGGATCGATTCGTTCAGCATCAGAGCAAAGTCCACGGTTTTCTTCCCCGACAGGTTCACTGTTCCCTTTGTTGCGGTGAGTTCGTAACGGACCGCCCGGGCCCCCGCGAGCGCAGGCAGGAGGAGTGAGAGGAGGAGCGCCAGAAATTTCATAAATCCTTCTTCCGTTAGACGGCGAGATCGTCGAGGATCGGGCAGTCGGGTCTCTGGTCGCCGTGGCAGTTCTTACTTAGGTGCTTCAGGGTCTTCACCATGCCGTTGATCTCCGCGATCCTCCGCTCGAGCACCCGGAGGTGCCGCTCGGCGATCGCCTTCACCTGAGCGCTCGAGCGCTGCTTGTTCTTCCAGAGGCCCAGGAGCTCCTTGATGTCCTTCATCGAAAAGCCGAGCTCCCGGGCGCGCTTCACGAAGCGTAGGACGTGGACGTCTTTCTCGGTGTAGATCCGGTAGCCCGCTGTGCTCCGGCCCGCGCGCGGAATGAGGCCCTCGTCTTCGTAGCGACGGATCGACTTCGCGGTGACCTGGCTGAGCTTCGCGGCTTCGCTGATGGTCACGTTAGCTCTCCCGGTTCCAGCGCTTCAGGAGAAGCGCGTTGGTGACGACGCTCACGGAGCTCAGGGCCATCGCCGCCCCGGCCAGCACCGGGCTCAGGTACCCGAGGGCCGCCAGCGGGATGCCGATCACGTTGTACACGAAGGCCCAGAAGAGGTTCTGGCGGATCTTCGCGTACGTGCGCCGGGAGACGTCGATCGCGTCGGGGATCAGGAGCGGATTTCCCCGCATGAGCGTGATCCCCGCGGAGTGCATGGCGACGTCGGCTCCCGTGCTCATGGCGATCCCGACGTTCGCCGCGGCCAAGGCCGGGGCGTCGTTCACGCCGTCGCCGACCATGCCGACGATCGCGCCGCTGCCCCGGAGCTCGCGCACGAGCTCCGCCTTCTGCGCCGGCAGGACCCGGGCGCGGACCTCGTCGATCCCGAGCTCCCGGGCCACCTTCCCGGCGCTCCCGGGATTGTCGCCGCTCACCATCACCGTGCGCACGCCGAGGGCGTGGAGCTTTTCGATCGTCCGCTTCGCCTCGGGTCTTACGACGTCGCTGAAGCCCATGATCCCGAGCACCCGGCGGCGGGAGAGGTCCGCGAGGAACGAAACGGTTTCCCCGCGCTCCGCGAACGGCGTCAGGGCGCCGCGGATGTCCGTGCTCAGGAGGTCGACCTCCCGGAGCGCCTCCTCCGAGGCGACGAAATAGGTTACGCCTTTCACCGAACCCTCCATGCCCTTTCCCGGAACCGCCCGGTTCGCCGAAACCGGCGGCGCCGAGAGGTTCCGCCGGTCCGCCTCCCGGAGGACCGCCCGGGCGAGCGGATGCTCGGAGCCCCGCTGGACGGCGGCGGCGACGGTAAGGATTTCTTCCACGGATAAGGACGAGAGGGAGCGGACGTCGGTGACGGCGGGGCGGCCCAGGGTTAAGGTTCCGGTCTTGTCGAAGGCGACGACGGTGAGGCCGTGGGCCGCCTCGAGCGCCTCGGCGTCCTTGATGAGGATCCCCGCGCGCGCGGCCACGCCGGTCCCCACCATGATCGACGTGGGTGTCGCGAGACCCAGGGCGCAGGGGCAGGCGATCACGAGGACACTCACGCCGTTTAAGATCGCGAGCTCCCAATCGCCGGAGGCGAGGCCCTGCCCGAGGATCGTCGCGGCGGCGATCAGGAGGACGGCGGGAACGAACCAGGCCGCGACCCGGTCCACGAGGCGCTGGATCGGCGCCTTCTTCGCCTGCGCGTCTTCGACCAGGCGGATGATCCGGGAGAGGGTCGTCTCGCTCCCGATCGCGGTCACCCGGACCGTGACCGCGCCGTCGCCGTTGATCGCACCGCCGACGACGCCGTCCCCCTCCCGCTTCGGGACCGGGAGATTTTCTCCGGTGATGAGGGATTCGTCGACTTGGGTCGCCCCCGCGACGACGACGCCGTCGACGGGGATCCGTTCGCCGGGCCGGATCGCCACGAGCTCCCCGGCCGCGACCGCCGCGAGGGGAACCTCGACCGAGCGGTCTTCCCGCAGGACCCGTGCGGTCTCCGGGCGAAGCTTCTGCAGCGCCCGGATCGCGGCGGTTGTCTGAACCTTCGCCCGCTTCTCGAGGTATTTCCCGAGGATTACGAGGGTGACGATGACCGCGGCGCCTTCGAAGTAGAGGTGGGCGCCGGGCCTCGTGAGAAGGAGGTAGACCGAGAGGCCGTAGGCGGCGCTCGTGCCGATCGCCACCAGGAGCTCCATGTTGCCGGCGCGGGCCTTGAGCGCCCCCCACGCGGCCCGGTAGAAACGGGCCCCGGCGCCGAACTGGACCGGGGTCGCGAGGAGGAGCTGGACGAGCGGCGGAACCGTAACGTGGAACCCAAACGGTTCGAGGAGCATCGGAACTACCAGCGGAAACGTCAGGAGGGCGGCGACGGCGATGAGAAGCTTATCGCGCCAGAGCTCGGCCGCGCGTTTGCCTTCGGTCGCGGCGACCGTGCTCGCTTCGTAGCCCGCGGTCTCGACGTCGGCGATGAGCTTCGCGAGGTCCGTCTTCGAACTTTCGAACGTGATCGAGGCCTTCTCCGTCGCGAGGTTCACGGCGACGGTGAGGACGCCGGGGTCTTTCTTGAGGGTCTTCTCGACCCGGCCAACACAGGACGCGCAGGTCATGCCCTTGATGTCTAACGTAATGTTCTTCTTCATCGCTCTTCCTTTGTTCTTCCTTCCCATCATAAACCTTCCCGCTACGGGAAGGTCAAAGATTATTTTAGTTAGATACGTCCGCCTTCCCGGCCCCGGCCAGCGAGCGTATGCGGGGAGTTTCCCAGGAGGCCTTTTATGAGCGAAACGGAAAAGAAGAAGGTTACGAAGGGCGAAGAAGGAACCGACGCGGAGACCGAGTACGCCGACCGCCTCGACGGCTACGGCTTAGCCGGCGCCGAGAGCGAACACGTGGAGACGCCCTACGAGAGGGAGCGCGAGGCGCAGAGGCCGAAGCCGGCCCGCTCCACGGACGAAAACGGACCCCCCGAATCAACAGGGGGAAGTCGACCAGTACTGGTTCCGGGAGTCGACGCTCGGCGAGTGAGTCGGAAAGAGGGGGGCGCACAAGGGCGTGTGTGCGGCCCCCACCGGTTAGCGGATCAGTGGCGCGCCGATCCCTGGAGCGTGTCGCGGAACTCGCCGAGCTTTCCTTCGAGATTATCCATGTTCTCCCGGATGAAGTGCGAGATCTCCGGGTACTTGTCCGCCATGTTGTTCGCGAGCCGCGTGAGGAGCGCCGTCGCGATCCCGCCGGCGACGTACTTCACCGCGGGGCTCGAGACGAACTCGCGGAGGATTTCCTTGTAGTCCCGGTCGGCGTACGCCCCGGCGTCGCCGATGGCGCGCGCGCGGGCACCAGACGAGAAACTTTCCTCGCCCATCGCCGGGAGGTCTTCGAGGTTCCGGTCGGAACGGTTCCGGCGGGTGTATTTTCTCTTCGTCGTCTTTTTCTTGGCCATGCTGTCCTCCTTGGTTTCGATCGGTGTTAGTGGCGCGCCTCGGTCTCATCGCCGCGGAAGTCCCGCAGCCGCGATTCGACCGTGTCGAAGTTATCCCGGATGAACTCGGAGATCTCCGGGTGGTTCCGGTAGTAGCGGAAGATGAAGCGGCCGACGAAGTAGGCGCCGACGCCGCCGGCGATGGACATTGCGAGGGGATTCCGAGTCACCGCCTGGACGAATCGCCGGTAGTCGTTGCCGGCTAGGTCTCCGCCGAGCGAGCGGAGATCTTCGCTCCAGTTCCGGATGTTTCCTCCTACGGAGCGGAGGTTCAGGTTCAGGTCCGGGCGCTGACCGCCGCCGCCGATCGACGCGGACCCGGTCCGCACCTGCGCGTTCGATCGACGCGTCTTCTTTCGGCCGCGGTTTCCGTGAGTTGCTCTTTTGGCCATACAATCCTCCATGGTAAAGATTAACGTCTGCGGAAGTGTATCAACCTCGCACGACGCTCGAACGTTAAATAAACCGTAATTATGTCATACGGGAACGGTCCGGGAATCGGCGCCGCGGAGTCACTGCGGATTGATCGTGAGCGGGAGATCTTCCGCGCGCGCGGTCGCGGTCGTCATCGTCCCGCGCGGCGTGCCGGACGACGCGCTTCTTTATGCGCTTCAGGAGTTTGACGTACTGAGCTTTCAGGATGTGCTTCGGCGAACGAAATTTCTCATGGGCTTCCCCGACGTGGAACGATTATCCGGCCGCGCTTCCGCTTAACTCAACACACGGATGGTCATGACAGACGTCTCCGGTTGCCGGAACGTTTACCTGGCAAGGAAGGTACCCATGCGCGTGGTCAACATGAGGACGATCGCAGGACCCGGAGTCTACCATCACCGGCCCACGATCCAGATGACGTTGGAGCTCGACGAGTTCACTGAAAAAAGCAGCACCGACTTTCCCGGCTTCCGGGAGCGTCTGCTCGCGCTTCTCCCGGACCTGTGGCAGCACCACTGCTCGCCCGGGCGTCCTGGGGGCTTCGTCGAACGGCTCGGCGCGGGAACCTACTTCGCGCACATCATTGAGCACGTCGCCCTCGCCCTCTCGGAGCTCGCCGGCGTCGGCGTGGACTTCGGAAAGGCGGTCTCCGCGGGAACCCCGGGGTGCTACCACGTTGTCACCCGCTACCGGAGCGAGCGGGCCATGCGGTTCCTGCTCCGGCGCTCGGTCGCGCTGGTCGCGGCCGTCGTCCGGAGCGAACCGGTCGACCTCGACGCCGTCGTCGACGAGGCGCGCTCGCTCGCCCGCACGGACGAGCTCGGGCCCTCCACGCACGCCGTCCTCCGCGCGGCCGAGGCGCGGAACATCCCCTGGCGGCGCCTCGACGAGGAGGGCCTTCTCCAGCTTGGGTACGGCCGCTACCGGCGCCTTCTCCGCGCCACGACGACGGAAGAAACCGGCGACCTCGCCGTTTCGATCGCCCGCGACAAGGAGCTGACGAAGAAGTTCCTCGCGGCGGCGGCGATCCGCATACCCCGGGGCTCGGTGGTGCGCTCCGAGGAGGAGCTCATCGACGCGTTCCGGAGGCTCGAGGGCCCCGCAGTCGTGAAGCCCCTCGACGCCAACCACGGTCGCGGCGTCTCCACCCGTCTCCGGACCCAGGAAGAGGTCGTCTGCGCCTTCCAGCTCGCTCGGGCCCACTCGCCGGCGGTCCTTATCGAGGAGTGGTTCGAAGGGAACGACTACCGGATCCTGGTAGTCGACGGACGGCTCGTCGCGGCCGCGCACCGGGTGCCGGCCTTCGTCACCGGCGACGGCCGCTCGTCCCTCGCGGAACTCATCCGGCGGGAAAACGAGAACCCGCTCCGGGGCCCGGGCCACGAAAAACCCCTGACGGAGATCCTCATCGACGAGGAGGCGGAGTTCTTCCTGAACAAGAGCGGCGTCCGGCTCGAGGACGTTCCCGGCGACGGCGAGCTTGTGTACCTCCGGGAAACCGCTAACCTCTCGACCGGCGGCATCGCGATCGACGTCACCGACACGGTCCATCCAGACGTACGGCTCCTGTGCGAGCGCGCC
>JBILTI010000435.1:0-2660 GCA_044371595.1 Bacteriovoracaceae bacterium | reverse complement strand
GAGGCGGACTTCGGGATCCAGTTTATTCGAACCGACATTCCAAATTCTAAACCGATGAAGGCCAACGCGCTCACCGTTGGGACGACGGAAAACGCCACCACCCTCGGTTCTGGAGCAGAGGCGATCCACACAGTCGAACACTTGCTCGGGACCCTGTACGGCCTCGGGATCAACAACTGCTTCATCGAGATCGACGGTCCGGAAGTTCCGATCATGGACGGATCCGGGGCTTCCTTCGTGTTTCTGCTGAAGGAAACGGGAATTAAAAACCTTAACAAGTCGAAGAAATTCCTCGTAATCCTGGACACTGTCCGGGTCGAGAAAGACGGAAAGTGGGCACAGTTCGAGCCCGCGCAGAACCTGGTCATCGATTCCACGATCGTCTTCGCTCATCCGATCATTAAGACACAGCGCTTCGACTTTGAGTTTTCTTGCGAAACGTTCATCAATGACATCGCGCGCGCGCGCACCTTCGGCTTCGCCCGCGACGTCGACATGCTTAAGCGGAAAGGCCTCATCAAGGGCGGCTCACTGGATAACGCGATCGTCCTCGACGACTATAAGGTAATGAACCCGGAGGGCCTCCGCTTCGCTAACGAATTCGTCCGTCACAAGATCCTCGATACGATCGGCGACGTGAGCCTCCTCGGCTACGAGATCGCCGGCAAGATCACGACCTATAAATCGGGACATAACCTTCACAACCTGCTTTGCCGGAAGCTCCTCGAGACGCCGACGGCCTTCGAGATCGTCTCCGCGTCGGCCCTCAAGGCCGAGGTCCGGGAAGCTCACAAGCTTCCGCAGTTCATCTCGGTCTCACACTAGGGTTTTCTCGAAGACCCTGAATTCGAGCTTGGTTTTCGGGAGGCCGAACCGCGGATCGTGCTCCGGGAACGGTTCCGTAGCGCCGGTCCATTTGTACCCGCGTCGTTCATAATAGGCGATCAGTTCGTGGCGAGAACTTATGACGGTCATGCGGGTCCTGCCGTAACCCCAGTCGCACGCCAGCTCCTCCAGCCGGTTCAGCAGCAGCTTCCCGGTCCCCCGGTTCTGGAGCGTGGGTTTTACGGTCAACATACCGAAGTAGACGGCGTCGGGCTCCCGTCGGATGTAGATGCAACCGAGGAGGGCCTCCCTTTCGAGCGCCAGCTCGATGCGATCGACGGCGATCATTTCGCAGATGCCCGCTAGGTCGGTCCGCTGCCCGCCGAGGATGTCCGCCTCGGTCGTCCAGCCAGCCTTCGAGCTTTCCCCCCGATAGGCGGAGTTGACCAGTTCAACAAGCGATGCCGCGTCTTCCGCATGAGCTTTCCTAAATCTAATCATACAAACATTTTACGAATGAAGCGCTGCTTCTGTCGTCTTGTAATTTCACATTTAACCGCTTTCTCGCTACCATAAGTGATCTCAAAAAGGATGGTCCGATGCGCCTCTTCGTTGCTCTCTTTCTCGTTTCGTTCTCCAGCCTCGCCGCCAACTGGACGGACCTCCATGCCGGAAAGACCTATCGGCTCAACCAGTCCTTTCAGCTGGCCCAGATCGAGCGGAGCCGCGCGCGGCTCGACTTTTCGCGGGGGGAAAGCTTCCTCCTCAAGGAAGTGGTTCCACTCTCGATCCCCGGTGCGCTCCTCGCGCTCTACATCTTCGACTACCCGAACTGCCCGGGCCCCGAGCTCGCGACGGACATGGAGATCATCCCTGTTGCCGGAACGTCTCCGCTCGTAGAGGTCGGCGCGCAGGTCGAGGAGTGCGCCCTCAGCATGTACATTGAAATCAAAGATCAACACGCAAAAAGCCTCTTTGAATAAGGACCCCTATGCGACTTTCTCAAGGTTACTGGCAAACGCTCAAAGAAACTCCCTCGGACGCGGACGTCGTATCACAGCAGCTCATGATGCGCGCGGGCCTCATGTACAAGACCGGCGCAGGCCTCTATACCTACCTGCCGATGGCCTTCCGGTCGCTAAAGAAAATCGAGAAGATCATCCGCGAGGAACACGAGAAGATCAACGCCTTCGAGATCTCGATGCCAGTCGTGACTCCAGCCGAGCTTTGGCAGGAGTCCGGTCGCTGGGACGGGATGGGCGGCCAGATGCTGAAAGCAAAGGACCGAGCCGAGCGGGAAGTCTGCTTCAGCCCGACGAACGAGGAGACAGTGACCGACCTCTTTCGCCGGACGGTCAGCTCCTACAAGCAGCTCCCCCTGTGTCTTTATCAGATTAATACCAAGTTCCGGGACGAGATCAGGCCCCGGTTCGGTCTCCTCCGTGCCCGGGAGTTCACGATGAAGGACGGCTATTCGTTCCACATCGACAAGGCTTCCCTGGATAAGTTCTACGACGAGATCTACGTCGCCTACGAGAACATCTTCAAGCGCATGGGCCTGGAGTTCATCGCCGTCGAGGCCGACGGCGGCGCTATGGCCGGCGGCGGCGCGAAGACCCACGAGTTTCAGGTCGTGGCCGACAACGGGGAGGACTACGTCGTGACCGTTCCCCGGACCCGGTTCGCCGCGAACATCGAAAAAGCGGTGACCGTTCGAAAGCAGCTTTCCCCCGCCGCGGCGACGGCCCTCGAAAAATTCTCGACCCCGAACCAGAAGACCTGCGAGGAAGTCTGCGCCGCCCACGGGTTTCCGATCACGCAGTCCCTCAAGGCCA
>JBILTI010000434.1:0-2666 GCA_044371595.1 Bacteriovoracaceae bacterium | reverse complement strand
GGTGGTCGCGACGGCGACCGCGATCCTGATCCTCGAAGAGGACGGGCGGCCTGCGCTCGACGACGAGATCCACCGCTTCCTGCCCGACTTCGAGACCCCGGATAAACGGCACATCACCGTGGAAGATCTTCTGTGGCACACCTCCGGTCTCCCCGCCGGCATTCCCCTTGTCGATGGCGAGGCCTTTGAGGACTATCTGCGGCGGATCGCGGCGGTCTCGTTGCTGTGGCCTCCGAGAAGTGTCACCGTCTATTCGAACCTAGGACCGATTCGCCTGGGTCGCATCGTGGAGCTCGTTACGAAGACGTCGCTCGTGGAGTTTTTCGCCGCGCGTATCTTCGGCCCCCTGGGGATTCGGGAGACGTGTTTTCTGGTGACCGAGGACGCGCGTGGCCGCTGCGCGCCGACCGGCGGTACCGGCACCTGCGTGCCCCACGATCCGAAGGCGCGGCGGTTCTATCCCCGCGCGCTCGGGCACCCGGGGCTCTTCGGTACCGCCGGCGACCTCATGCGCTTCGCGGACATGATCTTAAACGGGGGAAGCTCCGGGGTAGTCCGGTTGTTGAAACCGGAAACGGTCAGGAAGATGACGACGATCTCCGTCCCGCAGATCCGGGGCCTCGGCTGGGATCTCTTGAGTACGTTTTCCCACGCTCCCCGCGGAGCTGTCTTTACCCCCGGCGTCTCCTTCGGTCACACCGGCACCGCCCTCTGGATCGATCCGGCGCTAAACGGGTACTACGTCTTTCTCGGGAACCGCGTCCTCCTCGGAGAGGACGCGACGGCGAGGCCGTACACGGAGTTCCCGCGGACGCTCGCGACGGTGCTGGCTCAGCGCTTCAGGGATTCTTCTTCCACGAGAGAAACTCCTCGATGAATTCTTTAGATCCGATGTGCCTCTCGAGGTCCTTCCCGAGATTCGCCATCGCGTCCTGGTAAAACGCGATCTCCTCCTCCCGGGTCAGGAAGGCGAGGTGCACTGGCATTCGCGTGCGCCAGAACGGAAGCCTGGCCAGGTACCGCGGGAGGTATGCGGCGAGGTCGACGGCGGACGAGGGCATGAGGCCGATCGAGATGTGCATCGATTCCCGCTGCGTCCGGGCCACGTGCCACCAGCCCGACGGGATGTAGAGGAAATCCCCTTCCTCGAGAGTGACCTTGATCTCGAGGTCCGCCGTCTCGTTCTGATACCCCTGATCCTTCGGGATCGAGAGGACGAGCGGGTTCGGATGGACCGTGTTGGGCCGCAAGCTGTAGGCCTTCGATCCCTGGGTCTGGATGATGAAGACCTCCTCGACGTCGTAGTGCCAGCCGAAGGCGTTGTGCCCTTCCGGGGTACAGTAGAGCTGGATGTCCACCATTGTGTGGAACGAGCGCTGGAAGTCCTGGGCGAGGCCGAGGAGGCGCGGGGAGGACTTCTCGGCGAAGCGGAGGAGGAGCGTGTTCCCTTCCCGGTGATAGGTCCGCGCGTCGTCGAAGGAGAGGTCGACGTAGTCCTTCACCATCTGTCCGTCCTTCACGATCCGGAGGACCGACTTCTCCGCGCCGAGGACCTCGCGCACGGTGTCCCAGGTGAGGAAGCTTTTAAAAGTCGTTCCGCCCCCGGGCCGGGAAAACGGGAGCCGCGAAAAATGCTTTGGCAAAAAAGTCTGGCACGGTTCTTCTCCGAGGAGCTCTGCGAGGATTTTCATGCGGAGGATCTTACTCTAAAAGCTAGTCCAGCGCACCTCTTCCTTTCGTGAGCGCGTACCGCCCGGAGCCGAGGAACAGGATGGCGATGGCGCCGAGGAGGTAGAGCGCGTTTAGTTCGATCATCCAGCCGCCCATTTGGTTTACCTGCGTCAGCTGGGACGAGTGGACGAGGAGGATGGCGATGACCATGTCGATCACGATGAAGAACGCGCCGACGCGGGCCTTGAACCCGAGCAGCAGCAGGATGGGCCCGATGACTTCGCCGAGGAAGACGCCGAAGGAGAAGAAGGCCGGGGCGCCGACGTCCATGAGGAGTTGGTTGACTTCCTCGTTACCGTAGAGGAGCTTGTTCATCCCGTGGAACAGCATCAACCCTCCGATCGCGAGGCGGAGCAGCAGGCGGCCCACGTCATCTTTGCGGTGGAGGATCGCGTCGGTGATGTCGAAGTCCCGCTCGTCCCCGAGGTCGATCTTGTCCATGCGTTCGATGTTGTCCATACGAACCTCCTGCTTGGCCGTATTTTACGTCGCCCAAGTGCCGCGGTCGTATGAAGAAGTTTTCAAGTTAGGTACAAAAAAAAAGGCCCGGTAAACCGGGCCCTTTTTTTGCTTTGTATCTTCTAAAGATTACTGAGCAGGAGCAGCTTCAGCTGGAGCAGCTTCAGCGGGAGCGGCTTCAGTAGGAGCAGCTTCTGGAGCTGGAGCAGTTTCAGTTGCTGGAGCAGTCTGCTCAACAGTTGTGCCTTCAGCAGGAGCTGCAGTTTCTTCTTTCTTGTTGCAAGCAACAGCGAGAACAACGAGAGCAGCGGCGAGAACGAGATACTTAGACATAGAATTCTCCTTTTTGTGACTCATCCAAATGACATTTATCAGATGATCTTAATTCTTGATTGATTGGCTATAAATTTAGCGAAACTCCTTTTGTCCCGCAAGAGATTTGAGTCAATTATTTTAACCGCTTAATGCGGTTGTTC
>JBILTI010000025.1:0-9544 GCA_044371595.1 Bacteriovoracaceae bacterium | reverse complement strand
CATAAGAGCACCAAGACGATCATTAAAAAGCGCGAAGACATCGAACGAGCGGAGATCGAAAGTAAGGAAAAAAGCCAAGAAAAAGCGTCGGGAGATTGGTATCGTCACTGGGAAAAAGAGGGTGATGACGCAGCCGGTAGCAAGCCCAGGAGACTGGGCGGAAACAAGCGGGTCAAGCCGTTCACCTTCAACGATAACGACAACTAAACAACGACAGACTCTTTAAGGAGATCCGCATGTCACAAGCCGCCGCCGCCGTTGGCGTAGAAACGGACGCGAACAAGTTCCCGTCGCAAATCAAGTACATCGTAGGTAACGAGGCCTGCGAGCGCTATTCCTACTACGGAATGAGATCCATTCTCACGGTCTTTATGATCCAGGTGCTCCTCATGCAGGAAGCCGAGGCGACCTCGACCTACCACCTCTTTGCCGGCGCCTGCTACCTCTTCCCGCTCCTCGGCGCGTTCATCTCCGACCGGATCCTTGGGAAGTATAAAACCATCCTCTATCTCTCGCTCGTCTACTGCCTGGGCCACGCGGTCCTCGCGGTCTGGGAAACCAAGGTCGGGCTCTACTGGGGCCTGGGTCTCATCGCCCTCGGTTCCGGCGGCATCAAGCCGTGCGTCTCCGCGCACGTCGGCGACCAGTTTAAGGCGAACCAGCAGCATCTACTGAAGAAGGTCTACGAGCTGTTCTACTTCATGATCAACTTCGGCTCCTTCTTCTCGACGCTGATCACTCCGTGGACGCTTAAGACCTATGGTCCGTCGGTCGCCTTCGGGATCCCGGGGGTCCTGATGTTCATCGCGACGTTCATCTTCTGGATGGGCCGCAACGAGTTCGTCCACGTGCCGCCGACGAAGTCTGACGGCCACGGTCTTTTCAACGTCGTCGCCTCCGCGTTCAAGCACTCGAGCGCGCGGAAGGGGGGGGACTCGTTTCTCGATGGCGCCCTGAAGGATCACTCCAAGGAGCAGGTGGACGCGGTCCGCGCCGTCTTCGACATCGCCAAGCTCTTCGCCTCGATCACGTTCTTCTGGGCCCTCTTCGATCAGCACGGCTCCTCGTGGGTCATCCAGGCCATGAACATGGACCTGAACTTCATGGGTGTTCAGTTCGAGGCGTCGCAGATCTCCGCCTGGAACCCGATCATGGTCATGGGCCTCATTCCGCTCTTCTCGATGGTCGTCTACCCGGCCCTCGATAAGCTCGGGATCACCTCGACACCGATCAAGCGGATGACCCTCGGCATGTTCGTCGCCGCCGTCTCCTTCGCGCTCATCGGAAGCCTCCAGATGTGGATGGACGCCTCGGCCACGAAGATCAACGTAATGTGGCAGTTCTTCCCGTACCTCGTGATCACGATCGCCGAGGTCATGATCTCGATCACGGGCCTCGAGTTCGCCTACACGCAGGCGCCGCGTGCGATGAAGTCGTCTATCATGTCGATCTGGCTCCTGACGGTCTTCTTCGGTAACCTGATCACGGCCTACGTCTCGAAGGTAAACTTCTTCCCGACGGCCTCGACGGGCTACTTCATGTTCTTCGCGGTCCTCATGGGGCTCTTCGCGGGGGTTTTCTGGTACATGGGGACGAAGTATAAGATCAAAAACTACATGGAAAAATAGCCGCGGTCTCCGCGCAAATTAAAAAGGGCCCTCTCACTGGAGGGCCCTTTTTTTAGTCGGAGTACGTGCTTAGGTTGGGAAAGTTTGCAGGGTTGAACCAGCCGTCGGTGTAGGTCGCCGTCGGGAGCGGCCGCCAGATGGTGAGGAACGGATCGAAGACCCGGGTGGGGGTGCCGGGGTCCCGCGCCATGAGAATGAAGTCGTCCCAGTCCACCTTGTCGTTGAACGGAATCATCGGGTCGTTCTCGTCGGGGACTTCGTCGATGAACGGAATGTCCTGCCGGGCGCTCGCGCCCCGGTAGAGGTCCGAGAGGAGTTCGAGCTCGCTCGACGTCGACGGGAAGACGCGGTCCCACTCGCGGACGACGAGGCGGATCCGGGCCTTGATGTCGAGGGCGGTGTCGAGGCAGTAGAACGTGTAGAACGGATTCACCCGGGCCAGGAGGCCGATGTACGGCTCCGCGGCCAGGGGTTTCGCCGGATACATGTTGTTCCGGTCCCGCTCGGCGTTGAGGTACGTACCGGTGTCGATGAGCTGCGTGGTGTTGCTTAGCATCCGGTTTGCGGCGTACGAGTCCATGACCCGCGGTTCGAAGGTTCGGTAGATGTCCGAGACCGGGGCCCAGATCGACTTGTAGTTCGCCCATGTCGTCATGTCATCCGGATCCGAGCTCACGAAGTCGATGTTCGTGTTGGCGAGGTTCCGGCGGTAGTTTACGTATTCGATGTTCGAGAACTTTCCCTCGAGAGAGGAGTACGAGTAGGTCTTCGTGAAGTCCTGGTTCTGCGTCGTCTGGTTGTACTCGATCGCCCGGGCCGCGTCCTGGCGCACGAGCTTCGTTGGACCCTTAATGCAATTGGTTACTTTGCCGCCGCAGACGATCTCCCTGTCTTCGACGGGGATCTTCTCGAGGGTCCGGATGTTGGGATCCACCGCGCTGGGGACCCACTCGAAGCGGTGGGTTCTAATCGTTATGGTTCCTACGTCGCACTGCTCCTGGTCGCCGTCCCGATAGTTGTAGCGGCAGAGCCGGCTCTCGTCGACTTCGGTGAACGGTTGCCGGGTCGTCGTGCCGAACGTGGCGGTGAGGAACTGCTTGCAGGCCGCGATCTTCTCGGTGGCCGGGACGGCGCTCGTGTCGTAGGCCAGCGTCTTGTCCGTGAAGGGCCGCGCGCCGTAGTAGCCTTCGACGTTGGTGCTTGTGACCTGGTCGCCGCAATCGACGTAGTCGAGTACCGCCGAAGAATCTCCGGGCATCCGGTCGTAGAAGCCGAAGGGCATGTACGCGACGTATTCGCAGGTGTTCTTGCTGGCGTTGACCTTGAGGTCGAAGCCCGCGAAGTACATGGCGAGTTCCTCGGCCTCAAGGAAGCATGTGACGTCGTTCGCCGCCATGTTCGCGCGATAGTAGTCGCTCGAGAAACCGATCGTGTTCCGGATCTCGCAGGCCGTGTTCGCGTTCCCGGGCCCGGTCTTGTGCATCTTGTAGTTCAGGATCGCCGCCGACGCGTTCTCGACGTTGAAATAGTAGGAGCTGGGGGCGACGACGCTCCCGACGTCGGGGACGGTCGCGTTCCCCTGCTGGAGCTCCGGAGAAACTTTCTCGTTACAGCCGGCGACCAGGGCCGCGAGGGCGAGGGTGGTGAGCTTCGTTGTTGTCTTCATAAATCGATCCTTCGAGAATTGACCGTTGTTCTCTCCCACCTGTTCGGAGGATGGGAAAAGAAATTAAGCGTTTGGCCCTGAGAGGGGTTGCTTTTTACTCCTCTTTTTTCCGCGGTCAGGTTAGACTCATTCTAAGTGCTACCAGTTGCGTATAGGCTCTTACTTTTCAGATTAAGAAGGTCAGAGAAAATAATGTCGAACCGCGTTTCCCCGCAATTCCGCCGGCTTCTCCGCGCCGCCGTTCTGCCGGCCCTAACGTTCCTTGCGATCGACTGCCAACCAGCGCGGGCGGCCCAGCGGGCGAAGGTCATCGCCGACAAGGCCTTCATCTACGCGGACCTTCAGATGAGCAGTCCGATCGGGTTTGTGACGAAGGGAAAGCTGCTGACGGTCGGCGAGGTCCCGCGGAACAAATCGCAGGTCTATCCTATCGTGGTCTCCGGAAAGGTTGCCTTCATCCGCGTCGTCGACGTT
This sequence comes from Bacteriovoracaceae bacterium, assembly GCA_044371595.1. Classification (GTDB taxonomy): domain Bacteria; phylum Bdellovibrionota; class Bacteriovoracia; order Bacteriovoracales; family Bacteriovoracaceae; genus Peredibacter. The sequence continues at coordinate 5,776 of JBILTI010000025.1, read as the reverse complement.
ACGACGGAGGAGGAGGAGCTCGGGGGGACGGAACAGCTCACGCGCCGCTTTCAGCAGCGCACGCGCACGAAGGTCCCCGAGTCCAGGGTGGCAGCCTCGTACTTCGCCTACGCGAGCTCCGTTAACCTTGGCGACCGCAACGCCGAGCTCGAGGACGGGGACGGGCTCACGTGGCGGGGGTTGAACCTCCGGGCCGAGGTGCTGATGAAGAACCGCGTGGACATCTTCATCCTCGGGAACGTCATGGAGACGTCCTACGAGGAGGAGATCTTCCGCGTCTTCGAGCTCGGCGCCGGCGTCGGGTACCGGCTCCTGGATCTCGGCCGGCTCCGGCTCCGCGCGGACGCCCAGCTCCTCGCGATTCCCTTCTCGACCTACAGCCTCGGCGACGAGTTCCGCGTCCGGAGCTATGGCTACTCGGCCGGATCGAACCTCCACCTGGCGTTCCGCTTCGGAGCGCACTGGGGCGTCGAGGCGTACTCGGGCGTCTTCTACACGGGCCTTGCCGGCTTCAACTCGCCGGACCCGTACCAGGACGTCGCCCCGTCGTTCTACGGCGCGCGCCTCGGTGGGGGCCTCAACTACACCTTCGAATAGTCTTCGATCAGCGCCTTGAGCTTGTCGAGGTCGGCCTTCCGGGAATGGCGGTCGAGGGTGATCTTCTCCCCGTCGGCGCCAGCGAGCGATAGGACGAAATAGCCCTTGTTCTGGAACCCGAGGTTCTCCGGCTTCGCGTTCATCCGGGCGACGTTCGGCGACGCGAGGAACGGTTCGACGACGAGGGCGTCCGCGGGGCCCAGGGTGAACGTCTCCGAGAAGACGGTGACGCCGAAGACGCGGTGGACGACGCCCAGCTCGTTCTCGCGGCGGGTGATGCGTTTCTCGTAGAAGAAGAAGCCGAGGATCGAAACCGGCAGGAGGCCGATGAAGATCAGGAGCGCGTAGCCCAGAGACGCGTCGGTCTCGTCCCCGAGGAGGACGAGCTTAAGCACCGGCTCCTTCACCGCGAGGAACATGAAGAAGATGACCGCGATCACGCAGAGAGCGTAGGCCCAGAAAATGTAGGGGAGACCGTAGGTCTTGAGGATCAGGGCGCCGTCTTTCTCGGCGACGAAGTCGGTCTCGTCTTTGGAAACGGGGAATACATATAAGAGGCCCATAGGTCGAAGCTCCGGCGGTTGCGCGTTTCCCCCTGGCCCGTCACCGGTGGTGCGGCGAAAAGACGTCGAGGATTTCCATGCGAGGATAAAGGAGTTTCATCCAAGTGGCAAATAGCGCTTTCCCCGCGAGCTTCTCCTGCTGAAAGCGCGCCTGCTGCTCCGGCGAGACGTCGTGATGGGAGACCGTCGGGGCCAGGTCGAGCCGCCGTTCGAGGCGCATGACGAGGAAGATCCACTGGTCCCGGAGCAGCGGGGGAAGGCGGAGGCGCTTGGCGACCTTGTAGACCTGGGCGAGCTCCCGGGAGTTTCCGATGAACTTGAAGTCCCAGAGGCAGAGGTAGAAGGTGAAGATCGACCGCCAGACCTCGTCCGGAGTCAGCGCGTGGGCCATCTGGAGTTCGTGGTAGGCCACGTCGTAGTCCCCCTGGTCGAAGGCGGCCTGGGCACGGGAGGCGCGTTTCCAGGCCTCCTCAAACGGCGTAAGCGGGGCCGCTGGCCGGAGCAGAGAGAGGTCGTTGTCCTTCCCGAGGTTCACCCGGAGGAGCGCGTCGTTGCCCGTCAGGGCCCCGGTCCCTTCCTTCAGGTCCACGAGGCCCTGGCCCAGGTTCACCGCCCAGGCCCCGACGGTGGCGAGGGTCCCCGCCGGATGCAGCCAGCCCTTTTCCGCCGCTGCTTCTACGTCGGTCAGGAGATCAAGGAGGTGCCGGTCGCGCTGCGCGCAGAGCCGCTCCTTGACCCAGTTCTGCCGGTCCTCGGAAAACCGAATAAAGGATCGGAACGAATCCGGCTCGCCCTTCAGGGGGATGTTCGTGAAGATCAAAGGCCCCGCCGTGTTGGCGTCGTACGATTCGGAGTTCTGGGACGGACCGTCGAGGTCGACCGCGTGCACCGCGCCGCCCTTGTCGAGGAGGACGAGGGACCACTTCGTCAGCGTCTGCCGGCGGCGGAGGTCCTTTTTCAGCTCCCCGAAGGTCTTGCTCTGGAGGAGCGCCTCGAAGATCACCTGGAAGATCCCCTGGCCTTCCGAGAAGTAGGCGTTCCCGGGCTTGTGATGGACGGCGAAGCTCACGCCCGCGCCGTGGACGGCCTGGAAGAAGAGCGGGGCGAGGCCCTCGCAGCTGTACGTCAGGAGCGGCTCCTTGCCCGGCGCCTGCCAGTAGTAGAGGCGGGGGAGGTCCTCGAAGATGCCCACGAGCGGGAAATCGAGGAGCCGGGCGTGGATCAGGTCGGCGCCCCGGCGGGTGATCACGCTGGTGCAGCCGGGGAGGAGGGCCTTGAGTTCCGGATAGGCCTGGCCGTAGTGCGCGGCGAGCTCGAAGAGGCCCAGGAAGGAATGGTACCGAACGGGCTCGATGCCGAGGCCCCGGGCATAGGCCTCGACGCAGGCGTCGAAGTACCCCGGTCCTCGCTTCCGGAGGAGCACCTTGGCGCGAGTCACGACCTCCTGGCCAAAGCCCAGGAGCTGGTTCGTCGAGAGGAGCTTCCGGACCCGGGCCTCGAGGCGCAGGAACGCGTCCCGCTCGCGGAGGCCTAGCTGGTAGAGCGTTTCAACGGGCTCGCCAATGAGCGGTACGATCTTCGTCTTCATGTTAACCTACGTAGTAGTGCACAAGATGCTTTAAATGGTTCGCGAAATCAAGCTTAAAGACCCGCCGCTCGAGGGCCTCGAGCATGTTGGGCTTGCAGCGGATGTAGATCCGCACCGTCCCGCGGGGGTGGGCGTTGCTCATGTTCTTCAGCTGGTAGAACTTCGAGAGGAACCGGAAGTGCTGCTGGTTCGTGAGCCGGAACGACTCCTCCTTCTTGATGTGGTTCCAGAGGGTCCACGGGTCGTAGCGGCCCACGAGGACCGCCGCGAGCGTCAGGTAGATGACCGTGTCGGACTCGAAGCCGTCGCCGACGAGCACTAGGTCGTCGGGGATCCCAGTCATGAGGAGGATGTTCACGATCGTGTTGAGCTTGTAGAAGCCCTGCGACTTCAGGTCCTTCGTCGAGAGGTCCCCCTCGAAGAAGGAGAAGATGTTCCGGTAGTCCTTCAGGAAGATGTTCCCGGTGAAGATCTGGCGCTGGTAGAGCCAGTCGCGGATCGCGTTCTCGTAGAAGTGCGGCGACGCCGAGACCACGAACGGCTGGTAGCTCTCCCCGATGAACTCCTTCACGAGGGCGATCGATCGGTCGACCGGCGGGAAGTAGTGGATCGGGTTCCGGAGCGAGAGGTAGAGCTCCTTCACCGAGGAGTAGCGCGTGTCGACGAGGGTCTTATCGAAGTCCGTGATCAGGATCTTCTTCGGCTTCTGGATCGTCGTCGGGATGAACGAGCCGATCAGGAGCTCGAGGCCCGGGTGCGACTTCGTCTCGTAGAGCTTGAGCTTCACGACGTTCTTCGCCTCCGGCTGGGGGATCTTAAAGTTGAAGTTCCCGAACGAGTCCGAGTCGAAGTTCCGGGTGACGAGCTCGAGGTCGTCCCGGGAGAGGCCCACGACCTTCACCCGGAACTCGTTCGACGACAGGAGCCCCATGCTCTGGATCGGCCTCGTCGGGACGATCTCCTTAAGGTTCTGGTTGATCTCGTCGAGGAGCTCGAAGCGGCCCTGGGAGGAATACGTCATCGACGCCCGGATATGGATGTACTCGTCGGATTCGATGCCTGTGAAGTGGACCAGCTTGGGGCGCCTCATGCCGCTAATTGTAACCCGAAGGAGTGGACAGTTCCCTCACTTTTTTGACAAAATAGATCCATGTTGCAGATGACTCTTATCATTAAGGGAAAGGTTCAACGGGTCGGGTTCCGCTACAGCGTGGTGGACTTCGTCGTGTCTAACAAGCTCCCCATCGTTGGGCACGTGCGCAACCTCCCGGACGGCTCGGTCCACGTGATCGCCCAGGGGGACATCGAGGCCCTGAAGGAGCTCCACCGCTTCTGCACCAAGGGGCCCCCGCGGGCCGAGGTGCGCGAGGTCAGCCAGGACCTGGTCCAGATCGGCCGGGCCGAGTTCGCCGAATTCGCCGTTCTCTCCGACTAGCCGTCAGGCCTTCTTGATGACGTAGGTCATGACGCCATCGTCGTAGCTCGACTTGAGCGAGCGGGCGTCGAGGATGCTTCCGGTCTGGAGGCGAGTCGTGAAGGTCTCGACCTTGTTCACCTTGTTGATGACCCCGTCGTTCGTCCGGCTGGCGTCGGCGTAGCGGCGGTTGAAGAGCACCACCGCCTCCTTCCCGTTGACCGTGAGCTGAAGGTCCTGCTTCGAATGGTCGGGGACGGCGACGCGGATCTCCACCCGGTCGGGGTGCTGGGTCAGCGTCGGGTTCAGCGCTTCGAACTTATAGAACGGATCGCCGTTCCGCGCCGCGGTCTTCGTGAGCTCCTTCGTGAGCGAAGCCTTCAGGTCTTCGACGACCTTCTGGTTCTTCGCCTCGAGGTCCGCTAAGCTCTTCTGGTGGGTCTTAAGCTGGCCCGCGAACTTCTTTTCGAAGAACTGGTCCTGCTCCTTGAGACCCTTCCGGTACTCGCCGTCGCGCTGCTCGACATGGTCCGCGTGGGCGCCGACGAGCTTGTTCATCTCCGTCTGCTGCCGGAGGTTCGTCGTCAGCCGATCCTTCTTGAACTTGTCTTCGAGCTCGTCTGTCAGCTTCCTGTTCGTGCGCATCTGGTGCGCGTACCGCTCGTTGAACAGGTTCGCCTCCTGCTGGAGCTTCTGATCGTGGAGCTGCTCCTCGGCGGCGAGGAGGTCGCCCATGCGCGCCCGCGCCTCGGCGACCTGCTCGGTTCCGTTCCGGGAGATCTTCCTCGAGGCCTCGTTGAACCGGTAGTCGAGGTCCTCGAGGTAGAGCTCGTTTTCGTTCTTCAGGCGCTCGCGGTCCGTCGACAGCTTTACCTCCGTCTGGTTCTTCTCCTTCAGGGCGTTGTCCTTCAGCGCCTTCAGTTCCTTGTCAGTGAAGTCCCGGGTCTGCTGCAGGTGGCTGCGCATCTCGGCGAGGATGCGCTCCTTCCGATCGGCCTCCTTATTGACGGCGCCCTGGTGGGCGCTCTTGACGTCGAGGAGCTCGAGGTCCTGGGTCTTCATCAGCTCGGCCTTCAGGTTCTGGTGCCCCTCCTGGATCCGGGAGAGTTCGCGCTCGTTGCGGCGCTGGACGACGTCCATCTGCCGTTGCGCCAGGCGCTCCGTGTCTCGTACTGCGCTGCTCATGGGAGGGGGGTCTCCTTGTCATAGGGGTGGTCGCAGATCGGCTTCCGGAGGCCCGTGTATCCGGGACACATCCAGGTCCGGAGGAGCTCGACCGTGATGAAGGTGCCTCCGTGGTAGCTCTGGTACATGGCCGGGTTAAGCGTCGACGTGATGTACTGCGCCCGTGCGTTGGTCGCGACCGCGAAGGCGGCGTTGGTCTTCACGAGATACTGGTAGGCCCGGTACTCGGCGCGGGCGAGGGGAGCGAGGAGAAAGAGGAGGGTAACGGCGAAGCCCTTCAATGCAGCTCCCTGAGCTTGTCGAGGGTCCGGTATTCGACCATCTTGATGAAGGAGAGGACGAAGTCCCGGCGCTCGTCGCCGCGGAGGGCCTGGATCGCGGTCTTTTTCCGTTCGATCGACGCATGTCGCTCAAGGTTCTTGTAGACCC
>JBILTI010000433.1:0-2676 GCA_044371595.1 Bacteriovoracaceae bacterium | reverse complement strand
ACCTCGAACCGCGCCGCGAACGGCGACGCCCCGACCTCGGAAACGAGGTTCACGTGGATCTTCTGCCCGAGGACCCGGTCCACGAGGTTCTCGAGCGTCGCCTGCCGGTAGCAGTTCAGGAACTGGATGACTTCCGGCCTGGCCGCCGAGGCCATCTGCTTCAAGTGATACTCAGGGTAGTAACTCACGGTGATCTTACCGGTGGCAGATTCGACCTTGATCTGGAAATCAGACTGGAAGAACACCTGCTCCCGCGCGTACGCGTCTAGCACGGCCTCGGCGCCGGCGAGCTTGCGCCACTCGACGTTGAAGTGGTCCCAGTAGATGTCGTTCTGGCCGAAGCGCACGATCCCCTTCAGCTCCTCGGGAGTGTTCTTCCCGAGTTTAATGAAATACTCGGCGACGTCGAGGAAGAGCTGGAAGCTGATGAGGTTATCGAAGTCGAGGTAGAACTCCGGATCGAGGCCCGTCGTCATCATGAAGTCCTTGTGGAGCGGCGGCGTGAGCTTCTTCTCGAGGTACTGCAGGAACGGATAGATCTCCCGGACCTTCTCGGCGCGGTAGTGCCGGTACTTCTTCGGGATCTTGAAGCCGAGCGAGACCTGGTCGTTGTTGAACTTCACCTTCGAGTGCCGGTCGATGATTCCGGTCTCGAGGGACTCGGGGGCGATCGACGTGAAGCGCGCGAAGAGGAACCACTGCGGCGCCGAGGGCACGAGGAGGTTGTGCTCCATCTTCGAGAGGGCGCTCTGCGAGCAGCCGATCGCCTGCGCGACGTCCGCCTGGTTGAACTTCTTGAACTTCCGGGCGGCCTTCATCAGGGGACCGATGGTAAAAACTTGTTGCTCATTCATAAAAGATTCCCACGAAGAATTATTCCAGCGCTCCCCCTATTCTCTCGCGCATATCTTTCCCCTGTAAACTAAACGTGCCGTGAAGAGTTGCCCGAGCGGACCGGAGGGCCCTGCGCGAATCCGGGGACCTCCGGCACCGAGTTCACCTGTTCGGTCGAGCTTTCGTTGACAAAGATCAAACCCGCCTGCCAAGATGCGGTTATGCTCGTAGATCCCCAACTCTTTTCAAACGGTTTTCACGTCGCCCGCGTCTCCCTCGGCGACGCGGTCCGGACCGCGGTCCGAGACCGCGACTGGGTTCGCCTCGACCGGGAGTTCGCGAGGCTCGCCGCGCCCGGCGGACGCCTCTTCGACTTCCTCCGGTCGTACCACGACTTCTCAGAGATCGAGTTCATCATCAGCATCCGGAGCGCGGTGAACGAGTGGGAGGAGGATGGGATCTGGCACGACGACGGCTCCCGGGTCTTCGCGTTCTCGCTCTCACTCACGGTGGCGCCGGAGACCGTGGCCGGTGGCCGTCTGGGGATCCGCCGCAAGGGTCAGGAGCCGTTCTCCGAGATCCCGACGCCCGGGTTCGGAACGATCATCCTCTTCCTCACCGGCGTCTACGGCTTCGAGCACAAGATCCACCGCGTGACGGCCGGCGAACGGATCATCATCGCCGGCTGGTGCAGCTAGGAATAGAGCTGGTCGAAGCGCCGTTTGACTTCGTTCGGCGGAACGTCCTCGGTGTGGGTCGCGATGATCCACTGGTGCCCGAACGGGTCGATGACCCGGCCCGAGCGGTCACCGTAGAACTGCTCCCGTACGGGGAAGACCTCGCGGGCCCCGGCCATCACGGCGGCCTCGAAGAGCCCCTCGACGTCGCCGGTGTAGATCTGGAGGATCACCCCCGCCCCGCCGGTCGACTCGGGCGAGAGCTGGTAGCGCGGATCTTCCTCCGCGAGGAGGAGGACCGTGTCCTCGATCCGCATCTCCGCGTGGGCCACGCGGCCGCTCGGCTCGACGAGCTCCATCAGCGTCTCCGCGCCGAAGGCGTTGTTGTAGAAGCGGAGCGCCCGGCGGGCGTCCTTTACCACGAGGAGGGGGTTGATCGTCTTGTAGGTTCGCGGGACGTAGTTCGGAGTAACACTCACGGCGGCTCCTTTGTATCGTCGGTTTACGGTTCGAAGAGACCCGGGATCGAAAGATAGCGCTCCCCGGTGTCGTAGCAGAACGTGAGGACGCGACCCGGGTTCGTGGCGAGGACCTTCCGGACCGCCGCGAGCGAGGCGCCGGAGGACGGGCCGACGAAGATCCCCTCTTCCTTCGCCGCGCGCCGGGCCATCTCGAACGCCTCGTCCTTGGTCACCGTCACCACGCCGTCGATCACCGATCGGTCGACGATGCTCGGAACGAAGCCGGGCCCGATCCCCTGCAGCGGATGCGGTCCGGGGTTCCCACCGGAGAGGACCGGCGAATCGGCGGGCTCCACCGCGAAGACCTTGAGCGCGGGAAACTTTTCCTTGAGCACGCGGCCAACCGCAGTGATATGTCCTCCGGTTCCGACGCCGGTGACGAGGAGGTCGAAGCCCTCGGGGAAGTCCCGCAGGATCTCCCGGGCCGTGGTCTCGGCGTGGACCTTGAGGTTGTCCTTGTTATCGAACTGCAGCGGCATCCACGCGCCCGGCGTGGCCACGACGAGCTCCTGCGCCCGCGCGATCGCGCCCTTCATTCCTTTCTCCCGCGGCGTGAGCTCGAACGTCGCACCGTACGCGGCCATGACCTTCCGCCGCTCGACGGACATCGACTCCGGCATGACGAGGATGAGCTTGTGGCCCTT
>JBILTI010000432.1:0-2686 GCA_044371595.1 Bacteriovoracaceae bacterium | reverse complement strand
GTCCCTGAACGGGCTTCCGGTTCAGCTCCTCTCGCAGACCGTCCTCCTACGCGGCGTCAACGACTCCGTAACGGCGCTCCGGGAGCTCATCGACGAACTCGTCTCTCTCCGGGTGAGGCCCTACTACCTCCACCACCCGGACCAGGTGAAGGGCGGCCTTCACTTCTACCTTCCGCTGGCCGAGGGCCGCGTCCTGTATCAGGCGCTCCGGGACGAGCTTCCGGGCTGGGCCCTTCCCCAGTACGTCATCGACATCCCCGGGGGCCACGGCAAGGTGGCGGCGTTTAACCCGGAGACCTACGCCTTCGAAGGCCGCCTCATCTCCCGGACCGGTGCAGTCGTCGAACTCCGGGAGCCGGAGCTTCACTGACCGGAGCGTTCTTCTTTTTACTTTTCCGACTTCTTCTGCTTCGACCGGCGGAGGTCGTCCTCATGCGCCTGCGCCCCCGCCGGGTCAGGCCGGTTCAGCCGGTACTTCTGCTCGATCCCCCGGGGGACGCGCTCGTTCTCGAGGAGGCCGTGCTGAACGGCTTCCACCAGGGCGCCGCCGCCCTCGACGCTGAAGGCGCCGTCCTCGAAGATGAACGGAACCCGTGTCGCGACCGACTTCCGGTCGCTGTTCTCGAAGACGAAGTTCGAAACCGCGCCGGCGAGCTCGACGAAGAAGTGCTTGCCGCCCTTGAACTCATTCCGGTTCCCCATGAACTCGACGTCGTTCAGGAACGGCTTAACGTAGCCGAAGATCTTCCCGTCTTCGGACTTCGCCTCGGCGTAGAGGTCGAGGGTTCCCTTCTTGAAGTTCATCGGGACAAGCGCCGCGAGGAGCTTGTTCCCTGTCGCGAGCTCGAACTTCCGGATCCGGGCGTTCGCGTCCCAGCGAGGCGGCGTCGCCGAGAGGTCCACGTTCCCGGTGAGCTCCACGTCGTCCCTCTCGGCCAGGCCGGCCGTGAAGGCGAATTTCCCGAGCGCCGACCTCGGTTCGCCGCTGATCCCGGTGACGGCGCCGTTGATCGCCGTGACCTTCAGGTGCTCCTGTCCCCGGAGCCCGGGGTACTCGGGGAGCGCGATGACCGAATCGGTGACGCGGATTTTCGAGAGTTCGAACGGCAGGGCCTTCTTCGGTTCGTCCGGCTTCGGGAGCTTCTCCACGGCGGCGAGGAGATCCTTCTTCGCCGTCAGCGTGAAGGCGTTCACGGCGACGTCGAACCGGAGGTCCCCCGTGAAAAGGTCCCGCCAGGACAGGTCGACGAGGACGTCTTCGACGTGGAAGAACTCCCGGCCGTTGTCCTTGATCGTCGCGGTGACGTCCTCGAGGAGGAGGCCCCCGCGGAGGATCGCGAGGTCTAGGTCCCCGACGTGGCCCTCGAAGACCGGGTTAACGGTCTTCGCCTGCCGATTCACAACCGATAGGAGGACCGGCTCGAGGACCAGGCGGACCTCGACGAGGAGGACCCCCAGGATGAGCGGGATCACGACCAGCTTCCGCTTCCACCATACCCGACGTTCTGAGTGTCTCATGTCCCACCTCTCACGCTGCTCCCCCTAGGGTAGGCCCGGGGGCGCCGTCGCTCAACTTCAGGGATGGTTTACGAGTGCCCGACCGGATTGGCAGGGTATATGAGAAAACCTTCCACTCCGCTGAAACCACGACGCCGGTCCCCGACTCGTGGTAACATTCCTGTATGAGCCAAACGATCCTCATTGAGACGAACGACGACCTCCGGAAGATATATTCGCTGAACCTTAGCACTTTCGTAGGGACCGACGTGATCCTCCGGCAAAACGCCGACGACGCGCTCGCCCTTCTGAAGATCCTCCCCCAGGTGGGGCTGGTCATCACGCGCGCGCGCGTATGCGGTGAGGAGACCGCGATCCGGCTCCACCAGTACATCCGGAACCAGGCGCTGAACACGGCGCTCATCGTCCTCGGCGAATGTCCCCCGCTCGCGAACGAGACCCTGTGCCTCCAGGAGCCCGTGAGCTGGGAGATCCTCATCAAGCAGGCGGCCCAGCACCTGGGCGTGACGATCCAGGACGCGGTCAACAAGGTAAAGCCGGATTTCCTCCCGGTCGGCATCCACTACTTCTACGACATCCAGAAGACCCCCTGCGACGTCTACATCCGGATCAAGAAAGGCCCGAACGATTACCAGTTCGTGAAGCGGATCCACTCGAAGGACACATTCGACCGGGAGGCGATCCGGAAGTACGAGGAGCAGGGCCTGAAGGAGTTCTACATCCCCAAGGACTACGCCCAGTACTTCACGACCTTCGTCACCAACAACCTGGTCCAGAAGCTCGAGCGTGACGACCTCACGCTCGAGGACCGGATCCTTACGACGGCGAACGCGCACGAGATCGTCCGGGACTCGGTCCAGCAGCTGGGCCTCGACCAGGCGACGGTGGAGCTCTCCGAGGCGTCGATCAACTCGATGGTGAAGTCCGTGAAGAACTCGCCGGAGGTCGCGAACCTCCTGAAATTCCTCTTCTCGAACAAGGTCACCTACGCCTACCAGCACTGCCACCTCCTGGCGCTCATGTGCCACTACGTCCTCTCGAAGCAGAGCTGGTACAAGGCCGACCACCTCCACATCCTCTCGTTCGTCGCGTTCTTCTCCGACGTGACGCTCAAGTCGCACCAGCAGATGCAGGTCAGCAGCATGCGCGACCTCTTCGAGGCGAACCT
>JBILTI010000431.1:0-2690 GCA_044371595.1 Bacteriovoracaceae bacterium | reverse complement strand
CGTGATCCACGAGACCCCGTCCAAAAAAGGCAACTATACCTCCATCTCCGCCCGGAAGCTGATGTCGAGCACCGAAGAAGTACTCGAGATTTACACTTTGATGAGTACTATTAAAGGTGTGATCAGTTTATAACCGCAGGGGTTTCATGAAGTTTAAAACGGCCCTCGTCCTTGGCGGCGGTGCCTTCGGCACGGCCATCGGGTTCGTCCTCACGCAGAACTTTCAGAAGGTCATCGTTCTCGTGCGCTCGGAGGAGAACTATCGCGAGATCAACGGCGGGGAGAACGCGACGTACCTTCCGGGGCAGAAGCTTCCCGAGACGATCCGCGCCGCCCGGGACTGGGACGAAGTGCGCCGCCTCGCCGGCGAGGAGATCGAGCTCATCGTCTCGGGCCTCCCGATGTCGGCGATCGAGGACTTCTGCCAGCGGAACGACCGCGAGCTCCGGGCCCTCTTCGACCGGGGGATCTGTCTCGTCAACCTCGCGAAGGGGATCGACCACGAGACGCTGAAGCTCCCGGACGAGCTCTTCAAGTCCTACTTCGAGCCCTACCGGGCACAGCTCATGTACCTCTCGGGCCCGTCGTTTGCGAAGGAGATCATCGACAAGCAGATCACGCTCGTTTCCCTCGCCGGCGAGGACCGGGAGGAGCTGCTCCATACGTGTGACATGCTCGGGACCGACTTCTTCAAGGCTGTCCCGACCACCGACGTGAAGGGCGTCCTCCTAGGGGGATCCCTCAAGAACGTCATCGCCATCGCCGGCGGGATCCTCGAGGGCCTCGGCTATAACCACAACACGCGCGCGGCCCTCATCACCCGCGGGATCGTCGAGATGCTCCGCTTCGGCGTCGTCTTCGGCGCCCGGCCCGAGACTTTCTACGGGCCCTCGGGGATGGGTGACCTGATCCTCACCACCACCGGAGAGCTCTCACGGAACAAGTCCTTCGGGCTCGAGATCGCGAGGGGCCGCAAACCCGCGGAGATCATCGCGGGCTCGAAGAGCGTCGTCGAGGGCTACAAGACGACGAAGGCGGCCTTCCTCCTCGCAAAGAAAATGAACATCCGCGCGCGGATCTTCTCGGGCCTCTACGCCGTCCTCTACGAGGGCGCGGACCCGCGGGCCGTCGTCCAGGAGCTCATGCTCCTTCCGCCGAAGTTCGACGGCGAGGGGTAGACGCTACTTGAGGTAGGACTCGATCTTGCCGATCGAGATAGTTTCCCCGAGAGAGAGGATCGTCCCGTCCGGCTTCTGGACGAAGTAGGCGGGGACGCCGACGACGTTGAAGCGCTTCAGGAACTGCGTGATGTTATCGTCGCGTTTGGTCCAGTCGGCGCGGAGGAGGACGAGGTCGTAGGTCTTCGCGAGCTCCCGGAAGCCGTTCGTCTCGAGGACGAGCTTCTTGTTCACCTTGCACGTGAGGCACCACTCGGCCGTGAAGTCCATGAAGACGAGCTTCCCCTTTTCGCTTTCGAGCTTCGACTCGGACCAGGACTTCCACTCGCTCTCGACGGCGGTCTCCGTCGCCGCGGCCGAGGGCCGGAGCTCGAGGTTCTGGATCGCCAGCACGGTCATGATCACCGGCGCCGCGAAGACGAGGAACTGCGCGACCCGCGAGCGCGAGATCTTCTGCGCGAAGAAGAAGGCGAAGAACCAGAGCGCGAAGAGGAGGTTCAGCCGCCAGCTGACGACGTCGAAGCGCACGAGGGAGACGAAGACGTCGTAGAGCCAGACGACGGTCACGACGAGCGAGAGGCCCAGGAAGTACTTAAGCTTCTCCATCCAGGCGCCGGGCCTCGGGAAGACGTTCAGGGTGGCCGGTATGGCCGCGGTCACGAGGAACGGGAAGGCGAGGCCCAGGCCGATGAAGAGGAACATGAGGAAGATGTTCGCCGTCGAGGTGGTGAAGGCGAAGGTGAGCGCGGTGCCGAGGAACGGCGCCGAGCAGGGGGTCGAGAGGACCGTCGTCAGGATTCCGGAAAAGAAGTCGCCGGCCAGGCCGTCCTTCAGCTCCGCCGATCCGAGCTTCGAACCACCCGGCGTGACGAACTCGAAGAGTCCGAAGAGGTTCAGCGAGAGGATAAAGAGGATCAGCATCATGACCAGGATGAACGCCGGCGACTGGAGCTGGAAGCCCCAGCCGATCTCCTCGCCGCTGTACTTGATGACGGCGACGAGGCCCGCGAGGACAGTGAAGGTGGAGACGACGCCGGCGGTGTAGCTCAGATTGTGCCGGAGGATCTGCTTCCGCGGAAGATTCTTGTGCTTGATGAGACCAAAGAGCTTGAGCGAGATGACCGGGAGGACGCAGGGCATGAGGTTCAGGATGAGACCCCCGAGGAACGCGAAGAGGAGGTACTTAAGGATGTTTCCCGGCTCGGCCGCCGCCGCGCCTGCGGTCGCGGCGCCCTTGCCCGAGAAGGGAGCGAGGTTCTTGTAGAACTCGTTCAGCGTCGGGGTGGCGAGGGAAAAGTTCTCCGCCGTCAGCGTCGCGACGGTCACCGCCGACGACCCCGGGGCGTTCAGGAGAAACCGCAGCTGGTACGGCTTCGCGAACTTCCCCGATGCCGGGAGCGCGACCACCGGCTCCTGGTATTCCCCGTCCCATTCGATCTCCGTCTTGCCGTAGAGCGTGCCGTCCTTGTAGTAGAGCGACTCGCGCTTGAAGCCCCAGGGGGCCTGCGGGAA
>JBILTI010000430.1:0-2691 GCA_044371595.1 Bacteriovoracaceae bacterium | reverse complement strand
CGTCGCGCCGAGGAACGAGGCGCCGGCCGTGAGGCCCAGGCCCAGGGCCGGGTTCACGGCCGCGGTGGCGGAGCCGACGGCCGCGACGATCGAGGTCGCCGTGTTGAGGAGCGTTGGGTTTTTCTGGAGGCAGCGCTGGTTGCCGGTTACCTGGGTGAAGGTGGAGTTCGCGAGCTGGACGACGCTCACCATCGCCGCCGCCTTGCTCGGCGCCGCGAGCTCGGCCTGGGCCCGCTCCCGGCCGACGAGGCCCGCGCGGAGGACCTGGAGCTCGCGCAGCTTGGCGTTCAGGTTCGCGAGCGCGCCGGCGTCGGCCGTGCTCGAGAGCTGGATCAGGAGCTCCTGCTCCTGGGCCTCGTATTCGGCGAGCTTCGCCTGCGTCTCGCTGACCTTCTCAAGGTTCGCGAGCTGCTGGTTCAAAAGGTTGAGCTGCGACATCGCCCCCGCGACGCTCTTGCAGTCCGGGTCTCCGGAGATGCTCCGGAGGGCCTCGATCAGCGCTGTCGAATCGGCGAGGGCCGAGCGGGTCCATTCACCCTGCGTCCGGCAGTTGGCGGAGAAGTAGCTCAGGAGCTGCTGGCCGGGGATCTCTTCGGCGAAGGTGGGGGCGGTGACCAGGGCGATCACGAGGAGCAAGAATGTCTTTTTCATGCGGTGCTATTTAGCAGAGAAGGCGGGCGAAGGAAAACGAATTAGAGCTGGCATTGGCGGAGGTGATTTGTTTGCCTTGCGTCAATGATCACTTCTAGTAGCGGTCGATATCGGTAGGTTTTTGCAGGAGAGCGGCGCAGTAGTCGTTCAGGGCCAGCTTTTCCTCGGGGAAGAGATCCTTGTTCGCGGTGATCACGTATCGACGCGTCGTCTTCGGCGAGGATGATTCGATAGGGCGAATCGGCGCGCATCACGGTTCCCTTTTTGTAGGCGATCATTGTGCCGGAGGAAGAAAAAAAATTCATCCACCACTGTAAAAATGTTAAGGCATTAAGTCTGTGGCGCGTCGTGTCTTCTAGCGGATTATCTTTACAACCTTGATAAAATCTCAAAGAATAATTGCAACTGACTTGCAATTACTAAAGGTGGATATGAAAAAACTCGTTACCCTATCCGTTCTTGTGTCGACGTCGCTCCTCGCCCATGAAGAAAAACTCCAGGAAGTGGAGGTGATCGAACACGAGGAGACCCAGGGCCTCGTCGACTTCGTCCCGAGCGTCACCAAGCTCAAGGGCGCCGCGCTCACGAAGAAGCGCCAGACGAGCATCGGCGACATGCTCGGCACCGAGGCCGGCGTCCAGAGCACGAACTTCGGTCCCAATTCCTCGCGGCCCGTGATCCGGGGCCTCGACGGCGACCGCATCCGCGTGCTCCAGAACGCCCTCGGGACTCTCGACGCCTCGACCCAGAGCCTCGACCATGCGATCCCCGTGGACCCGCTCACGATCGACCAGGTCGAGATCGTCCGTGGTCCGATGAGTCTCCTCTATGGCTCCTCGGCCGTCGGAGGCGTCGTGAACCTCGTGACCAACCGGATTCACTACGAATACGAGGAAGGCTTTTTCTCGAAGGTCCTGACCCAGGGGGAGTCGGTGAACAACGGCCTCAGCACGGCCGCGCACCTGAACTACGGCGTGAGCAAGTGGATGTTCCACGTCGACGGTTCCACGCGGAACCTCAACGACGTGGAGATCCCGCGGTACGCCCGGAGCGCGAAGCTCCGGCGCGAGGACCCGCAGGCGTCCGAGGCCCGTGACAAGCTCCCGAACAGCTTTAACCGCCAGGACAACATCGCCACCGGCGTCTCGCGGATCTTCGACCGGGGCCACGTCGGCGTCTCGTTCAACCACTTTAATACGCTGTACGGTTCGGTCGCCGATCCGGAGGTGAAGATCGACATGACCCAGAACCGCTTAGAGCTCCACAGCGAGTACCGGCCCGAGGCTGGGGCGGTGCGAAAGTGGAAGCTGAAGTCCGCGCAGTCGGACTACTACCACAACGAGCTCCACCACGGCCACGTCGAGACGCGCTTTAAGAACCGTGGAAACGAAACGCGGCTCGAGGGCCTCAACAAGAACGGCGACTGGAACGGGGTCACCGGAGTCCAGACCCAGCTCTACTCGTTCAGCGCCAAGGGGGAGGAGGCCTTCCTCCCGGCCTCGGACAACGAGAAGTACGCGCTCTTCACGTTCCAGCAGTACTCCCTGGGCCGCCACGCGCTCCGCTTCGGAGGTCGCCTCGAGAACCACCGGATCCGGAAGGCCGGGTCGGCGACCTTCGGCGCCGGCGACGAGAAGGGGTACCTCGGCTACAACGCCTCTGTAGGCCACTGCTTCGATTTCACCAAGAAGAACACGCTCGAGAGCAGCGTCTCCTACACCGAGCGCGCGCCGACGTTCCAGGAGCTCTACTCGAACGGCGCGCACGTCGCCACCGGTACGTTCGAGGTCGGCGACACGAGCCTCGCGAAGGAGAAGGCCACGGCCTTCGAGGTGACCTTCAAGAACACCGACGACGACCACCAGTTCACCGGCAGCGTCTACACGCAGATCTTCAACGACTACATCGCCCTGACGCCGACCGGGAACACGGACGCCGACTCCGGCTTCGCGGAGTTTAACTACGAGCAGGTCGACGCGCTCTTCTAAGGCCTCGACGTCGACGCCCGGAACCGGATGGCGACGCGGGACCGCGGGGCGC
>JBILTI010000428.1:0-2697 GCA_044371595.1 Bacteriovoracaceae bacterium | reverse complement strand
GAAGTTCAGACAGCAGTTCCTGACGTTGTTGAGGGGTTAAAAATCCTGGCATGAAGACATAGTATGTGATTCCAGGCGGGCCGTGAAGGCCCTACCTGAAAATTAAACTGAGATGGGTTTAGTCGGCGAGATCTCGTTCCTCGACCAGGAACCGCGGAGCGCCACGGTCAAGGCGCTCACCGAGTGCGAGCTCATCCAGATTCCTCAGGAAACCATCGACGGCATCTTCAAGTCCCAGCCCAAGTGGCTCGAGATCCTCGTGAAGACCCTGGCCGAGCGCCTCCGCAAGGCCAACGCCCGAATCAAAGTCTAATTTAAAAGGGTCCCGCACACGGGGGCCCTTTGTCATAACGCTTTGCGATAGTGTGAATTTTTTCATATAGTCGCAGACTTGTTGCGTAACTGCGGCAAAACCACTAGAACAGTGCAACTCAAATAATTGCTGAGGTCCGCGAGGGGCCTCAGAGTAGACGACCTTAAGGTGATTCATGTCACGGCCTCGATTACATGAGACTCTCGAACGAGTCTTCGGCTCCCGGGACTTTCTTCCGGACTTGCTCCAGCACGAAGACTTCAGGGCCTTCGCCGCGGCCCACGGGCTCGCGGTTCCGCTCCCCGAGCTCTCGCTGGCCTTCACCCACAAGTCGTTTTCCCACGAGTTCCAAGTATCGCACCAAGAACAGCTCGAGTTCCTCGGCGACTCGGTCCTCCAGCTGATCCTCACGGAGGAGCTCTTCCGGCGGTTTCCGACCTACAAGGAGGGCCAGCTCTCGAAGCTCCGCTCTGCAATCGTGAACGGGGCGAGCCTGGCGACGATCGCCCGGGGCCTGGGCCTCGGCGCGCTCCTGATTGTCGGGAAGGGCGAGTACCAGAAGCGGCTCTTCGAGCAGGAGACGGTGCTGGCCGATACCTTCGAGGCGCTCCTCGCGCAGGTCTACCGGTTCCACGGCCTCGCCTTCGCCCGGGCCCTCTTCCTCCTGTGGCTCGAGCGCTTCATCCCGGCCGCGTTCGACGCCAACTTTCTGACGAACTTCGACGCGAAGTCGACGCTCCAGGAGCGGGTGCTGGCCCGGTACAAGAAGCTCCCGCGGTACTCTGCCGAGGCCCGCGGCGACGCCTTCGAGGTCGTCCTCTGGATCAACGACGCCGAGATCGGTCGCGGCGTCTTCCCCTCGAAGAAGCTCGGGGAAAAAGAGCTCGCCGACGCGGCCCTAAAAAAAGGAATAATTTAAGGAGAACATATGCTATTCGAAAACCAACACCCCCATAACAAGGCGATTATGATCGCCGTTCTCGGCAAGCCGAACGTCGGCAAGAGTTCGTTCATCAACCACCTCCTCGGATTCGACCTGACGATCGTGAGCGCCAAGCCGCAGACGACGCGGAACCAGTTCCACTGCGCCTTCACCATCGACCGCACCGAGGTGGTGCTCGTCGACACCCCGGGCGTCCATTCGACGGCCCAGGAGCTGAACAAGCGGATGAACGGCCAGGCTCAGCTCGGCGCCGAGGGCGTGGACCTGAACTTCGTCCTCATCGACCTCAC
Source organism: Bacteriovoracaceae bacterium (assembly GCA_044371595.1). Classification (GTDB taxonomy): domain Bacteria; phylum Bdellovibrionota; class Bacteriovoracia; order Bacteriovoracales; family Bacteriovoracaceae; genus Peredibacter. The sequence goes on along the minus strand of JBILTI010000428.1, from coordinate 1,151 downwards.
GACCGACGTCGTCGCCGAGTTCCGCGACTTCCTGAAGAACTTCGACGCGCCCCTCGAGCGCACGTGGCTGATCTTCACCAAGGCCGACCTCGTGAACAAGGACGCCCTAGATCTGGCGCCGGCGCTGGTGAAGCTCCAGGACCTCTGCCCGGCCGTCGAGCGCCACTTCGTCATCTCGTCTAAGGACGGGCACAACATCCACGAGCTCACCGGGGCGATCCAGGACGCGGCGAAGCCCGCGCCCCACCTCTATCCCGGCGGCGACGCTTCAAACATGAACGAGCGCTTCTTCGCGACCGAGTACATCCGCGAGCAGGCCTTCCGCCTGCTGAAGGAAGAACTCCCGTACGAGATCGCCGTGGTGATCGACGAGTACAAGGACATGCGGAAGAAGGACAGCGAAGAAACCGAGGCCCACATCTCCGCGTCGATCCTCGTTAACCGGCCGTCCCAGCGGGCGATCGTCGTCGGTCGCGGCGGTTCGGTGATTAAGGAGATCGGCGTGAGCGCCCGGAAGAAGATCGAGGCGATGACCGGCGGCAAGGTCCACCTAAACCTCCACGTCAAGGTCAGCCCGAAGTGGATGAGTAACAACTACGTGCTCGACGAGATCGGGCTCCCGCGGTCGCAGAAGTCGGCGCGCGTCTGGAGGAAAAAATGAATCAGCGATCCCTGGTAGTTTCGATCATCGGCCGCCCTAACGTCGGCAAGAGCACGATCTTCAACCGGCTTATGCGGAAGCAGCACCTCGCGATGACCCACGACCAGCCTGGCGTCACCCGCGACCGGCACTACGGCATCATGAAGCTCAACGAGGTCGTCGACGACGAGCACCTGACCGACGAAGTCATCCTCGTCGACACCGGGGGCTTCTATCCGGAAAAGATCGAGATCGATTCGAAGCGAAAGAAGAACAACGTCGACCCGTTCTTCAACATCATGGCCGACCACGCGAAGCTCGCGATCGACGAGTCCGACCTCGTCCTCTTCGTCGTCGACGTCCGCGAAGGGCTCCTGCCGTTCGACAAGGGCATCTGCGACTACATCAAGTCGACGAAGAAGCCGTTCTGGCTCGTGATGAACAAGTTCGACACCGAGAAGCAGGAGGGCGATCAGTACGACTTCTACACCCTGGGCCTCGACGAAGCGGA
>JBILTI010000427.1:0-2702 GCA_044371595.1 Bacteriovoracaceae bacterium | reverse complement strand
TGGAGCTCGTTGCAGACCTTCGCGAAGGTACCGGAGACGAACTCGAGGCCCTTGAAGTCCGGGCAGAGGACCTCGTCCCAGTGGAAGTCGATGTTGTTCTCCTGGGCGAGCCAGTGGGAGAGCGAGAGCGATTCGAGGTAGTCGCCGAAGTACTTGCAGCTGATGATCTTTTCGCCGTCCGGGTTCCCCGGCGGGAGATACTTCCCCTCGATGGCCTCGAGCCAGAGCGGGTAGTTGATCTGGAGCGAGTTCAGGAAGAGGCCCATCGACAGGTGCGAGAGCGCGTGCGAGTAGACCTTGTGCTGGTCCTGGGCCACCTGCGTCCGGAGCGAAATGTGCTTCGTGATCTCCGTGATCCCGAGCTCGCGGGAGGCGCCGAGGAGTTCGCGCATGATCTCCCGGAGGCCGTCGTGGGGCCGGTACCAGCTGTAGAGGTTGCTCTCTAGGGCGCGGCTCTGGAGCTCGGTCTGCGAGCCCTTCTTGAAGATCTGCGAAAGAAACGCGGTGGGGTAGAGGAGGGCCTTGTCCATGAGCTCGATGCCGCAGCGGTCGAGGAGCGACGAGATGAACCGGAGCTTCAGGAACGTGATCGTCGCGACGCGGTTGGCGAAGATGTCGATGAACGCCGCGAGGTGCGGCTCCTCGGCGAGGCGCTCCGGCTCCATCATGCCCCAGAACCGGCCCAGGTCGTCGAGGCCGTCGAAGTGGAGCCCGAGCGTCTCCGCGTAGGAGAGGAACTCGTTGTAGAGGCCGAGCTTGATGAACTTCGGAAAGTCTTTGGTTTTAAAGAGCTCGTTCTTCACGTCGAGCTGCACCAGCGTCAGCAGGCGCTCGAACTTGATCACGTTCTTGGAGAGGAGCGAGTCGCCCTTCCAGCCGGGGACGAAGCAGTGGAGCGGCGAGAATTTCCCGTCGGCCACCTCCGGCATCACGCGCGTCTTTGTCACGGTCTTAACGAACGTGGGAAAGCGGCCCTGGGGCCGGAAGGCGTGGGCGAGATTTTGCTCCATAGCATACTGGTTCGAGTCTTTGATCGACTCGAGATCTCTTTGTAACCAGTTTGATGCGTAGAAAGTTTTCTTACTCAATGGCCCAGGCTCTCCCTATCCTAGTAAAGCAAAAGTATTGAAATGACTGCTGATTTTGGAGTTAAGATTGTCACTTATCCAACCGTTTTTGTCATGAAAAAAGCTTGCGCGGTAAGGGAATTTAATAAAGTTTTTATGCGATGTACCGAGAAGTTTCTCAAGGTTATATGTTAAATAAACTTTGTATGGAGAGTTGAAATATGGATAAGAGCTTCAATGACCAAGAACTTTCAGACATCATGAAAGAAATCGAAGCCTTGGAGCAAGACTTCGTCGCAGCCCCGGAACTAAAGTCCGATGCCCCCGTGGCGGAGGTCGTCGAAACCGAAGCGTCGGTTGAGTCGGTTGAGGAGACGCCCATTGAAACTTTCGTTTCTGAAGAGGTGGTAGCCGAGGCGGAGTGCGTCGAAGAATGCGAGGAGATTGAAGCGCGGCACGGTGTTGGCGAAGAAAAAAATGAAGTTTCGCCGACAATAAATAATATTGTTGCCTTCGAGCACAAATCCGCGCCGGAACAAAAGCAGACCGGCGCTTTGACATCGATGAGCTTCAAGGTCGCCGGAAACCTCACCCTCGAGCTGCAGTTCGACATCGGCGGCAAGACCGTGGCCCTGGAGGTCACGGAATCCGGACTTTCTATTGAAATGGAAGGCGGAATGAAGTTTACTGCCCCAATGACACAAAAATCCGATCTCAAAAAAGCCATCTAGTTCATGTCGCTTAAAATCCTCGGGGGCATTGCCAGAGGATATCCGCTGGCGACCCCGAAAGTCGAAACGACGAGGCCCACGGCCGTCCTCATCAAACGAAAACTCTTCGACTGGCGCCAGCGCCTCGACGACCACGTGTTCGTCGACCTCTGCGCCGGCTCCGGCGCCATGGGCTTCGAGGCCCTCTCCCGGGGCGCTCGGCGCGTCTTCCTGAACGAACTCCTGAAGCCCGCGTTCCACACGCTGAAAGACAACAAGGCGAACCTCGAGCGCGCCTTCGGCTTCGAGCCGGAACAGATCACGGTCACGAACCTTGACGCCAAGGCCTGGGTCCCGCGCGAGCTCACCTACCATCTGTCGGACACCGAACCGGCCATCCTCTACTTCGATCCGCCCTACGAGAACCACGCGCTCTACGCGGACGTGCTCCGGCTCCTCACCGAGGCCGGGTACCGCGGCGAGCTCTGGCTCGAGTCCGACCGGCTGAAGGGGCCCGCGAAGGTTGCGCTCACCGGAGCGTTCCGTTCGGTTATTAAGACCGTGGAGCAGGGCGATCACTTTGTCGTCGTGGGCAAACTGGTATAAGATAATCCCGACAGCCTAAAACCCTCAAAGGACCGGCCGTGGAAAAGAAGCGTGCGTTATACGCGGGGACGTTTGATCCATTTACCAACGGGCACCTCGACATCGTCCAACGTGCTATTAAGATCTTCGACGAGATCATCGTCCTCGTCGCCGTCTCGCCGACGAAGAAGCCGTTCATGTCCACGGAGCAGCGGGTGAACGTGCTGAAGAAGCTCTTCGCGCACGAGCCGAAGGTGAAGGTCGAGAGCTGGACGGGCCTCATCGTCGAGTACGCCCGGCAGAACAAGATCGGCTCGATCGTACGGGGCCTCCGGCCGAC
>JBILTI010000024.1:0-9645 GCA_044371595.1 Bacteriovoracaceae bacterium | reverse complement strand
GGGAGGAGACCTGCGGCCGGAACATTCGGGTCATGCAGATCTCTCCGGGGATGGTCAACACGGAGTTCAGCACCGTCCGCTTCCGGGGCGACGGGGCCGCCGCGGACGCGGTCTACGCCGGCATGACACCGCTAGAGGCCAGTGACATCGCCCGGATGCTCGTCTTTATGCTCGAGCAGCCGAGGCACGTGGTCATCGACGAGATCATTACCATGCCTCAGGATCAGGGCGCACCGACAACCGTCTCCAGGAGGCACGTATGAAACGCATCGAGGCCGTCTGTGTCTCTTCCACAGAAATCGCCCGCAAGGTCATCGCCTTCGACGAGGCCACGGGGCTCATCGTGAGCGTCGGCGCACCGGATCCCGCGGTCCCCGCGGACTTCGTCTACGGCGACGACTGCTACCTCTTCGCCGGCATGGGGGACGTCCACATCCACGCCCGCGAAGACGTCTCCGGGAAGAACACCTACAAGGAAGACTTCACCACGGCCCGGCGGGCGCTCCGGAACGGAGGCCTCTGCCACGCCGGCGACATGCCGAACAATCCGATCCCGCCGGTCGACGATAAGTCCTACGAAGACAAGTTTCGCCTGGCGCTAAAGGCCGACGGGGAACTCTGGCTCTACGCCGGCATCGGCCCCGAGACGAGGCCCCTGAGCTATCCCGTGCCCTACAAGGTTTACATGGGGCCCTCGGTGGGGGAGCTCTTCTTCAAGGACCTCGAAACCCTCGATCAGACCCTTTCCCACTATCCGGGCCAGGTCGTTAGTTTTCACTGCGAAGATCCGGTCACCCTCGCCGCATACAAGGACCGCGGGACCCACCACGAGCGCCGGCCCGTCTCCGCGGAGGTCATAGCCACCCGCGACGCCCTCGCGATGATCGAAAAATACAAGCTCCGGGGAAAGCTCTGTCACTATAGTTCCGGCGAAGGCCTCGCCATGATCCGCGGGGCCCGGAAGCGCGGCGCGCAGGTCCTCCTCGAGGTGACCCCGCAGCACCTTTACTTCGAGCTCGAAGAGATCAAGGCGACCGACCTCACGCACTTTCAGATGAATCCGCCGATCCGGTTCTCCGAGGACCGGCGCGCGCTTTTCGAGGCGCTGAAGAACGGGGAGATCGAGTTCCTCGCGACGGACCACGCCCCCCACTCCCCGGAGGAGAAGGAGCGCGGGACATCGGGGCTCACAGGCCTCGACACGTTCGGGCCCTTTGTCACCTGGCTCCTGGCCCAAGGGATCGACCCGAAGCTCATCGCGAAGGTCGCCGCGGAGAATCCCGGAGACTTCTTTAACCGCTTCCTGCCGTCGTGGTCGCGGATCGCGCCGGTCTTCGGAACCTTCGGCAAGGGGAACGGATACCTCGCTCCGGGATACCGCGCGAACTTCACGATCCTGAACCGGAACAAACCGCTCACCGTGACCCGGGAGTTTCTCGAGACCAAGGCGAAGTCCTCGCCGTTCCTCGGCATTACCTTCCCGGGTCGGGTCGAGGCCTCGTTCATCGGCGGGAAGCGCGTATGAAGCTCGCCCTCCTAGGCCTCCTCGTACTCCTCCTCGGCCTCGTCGGCCTCATCGCCTGGGCGGCCGCCCCGTGGAGTATCTCCGGTTCGGTGTCGAGGCCCCCGATCGTCACCGTCGAAACCGCGGCGCCGCAGGAGCAGGAGGAGTTCGCCTCGGTCCTGAAGATGCTGTCCTTTAACCTGGGCTTCCTCTACGGAAAGGGCTCCGAGGGGCCCGGCTACGAGTTCCGGAACCGCGGTTACTTCGAGAAGTCCCTCGAGCGGCTCGGGGCGGACCTGCGCGCCTGGGACGTCGACGTCGTCTTCCTCCAGGAGATCGACTTCGGCGCGGCCCGCTCTCACGGCATCAACCAGGCGCGATTTCTGGCGCAGCAGGCGAGGTACCCCTTCGTCGCCGAGGCCCCGTCCTGGACCGCGAACTACATCCCATTCCCGTACTGGCCCCCGAAGAACAACTTCGGCCGGATGAGCTCCGGGGGGGCGATCCTGAGCCGCTATCCGCTCGAAGATCACGAAGTGACGCTCCTTCCGAAGCCGCTCTCGCAGCCCTGGTGGTATAATCTCTTCTACCTTCACCGCTACTTCCAGCGCGCGACGGTCCTCGTCGGCGACAAGCGCTTCAAGCTCTTGAACCTCCACCTCGAGGCCTTCGACCGGGACGACCGGATGTCTCAGGTCGAGCTACTGGTGAAGAAAATCACCGCCGAGAAGATCGACTTCGTGGCCGGCGACTTCAACATGCTTCCGCCGAGCGCCTCGAAGACCACGAAGTTCTACTCCGAGGACGGCTACGAAAACGACCGGAGCTACGCGCTCATGCAGGCCTCCGGGCTCGCGGAGGTAATCCCCGACGAGATCTACGCCGAGGAAGAGGCGCGGTTCTTCACGTTCCCGGCGTGGGCGCCGGACCGCCGGCTCGACTACATCTGGTTTCAACCCGGACCAAAAATTATGAAGGCCGAAGTTTTACCCTCGGCCTCCTCGGATCATTTACCGCTCAGAGCGACGTTCCAAATCAGTGGCCCGCGCTTTAATCCATATTCACAATGATCTTCTGGCCCGGGTAGATCGCCCCGCGCTTCAGGGAGTTGAGCTTTACGATCGCTTCGACCGGCTGCCGGAGCTCCCGGGCGACCTTCGTGAGGTGGTCGCCCTTACGGACCGTGTAGATGCCCTTGCGGGTGTCCGGGAGGACGATCCGCTGGCCCACGAGGACTCTTCCCCGGCGCAGGTTGTTCGCCTTCTTGATCTTCGAGAGCTTGATGTCGAAGAGCTTCGCTAAGTCCGTGAGGTTATCGCCCTTCCGGATCTCATAGACGATAGGCCGGTTCGTGAGTCTAACTTTGGGCGCCACGGTCCGCGTGGCCAGGCGCTGCGGGGCCGAGGCCGTGAGCTTCAGCCGCTGGCCCACCTGCACCGAGGTCTTCCAGTTCCGAAGGCCATTGAGCTTCGCGAGCTCCCGGGGCGGGATTTCGTAGCGGCGGGCGATGGCGACGAAGGTCTCTCCGCGCCGGACCCGGTGGATCCGGGGCCTCACGATTGCGACCGGGGCCGCGGATTGGTCAACCGAGATCGAGCGCTCGATGAACGCCGTCCGGCGGACGAGTTCCTTCTTGGACTCGGGCTTCGCGAAGAGGGTCACCGCCGTGTCCGCCTCCGGCAACTGGTAGGCGTAGCGGGACTGCGGAATCCGGAGGTAGTAGGTTCCAGAGAAGTGCTTCGGGGTTGCATTTCGGCGGAGCTCCGGGTTGAGCTTCCGGAGGAGATCGACGCTGACGTTGAGCCGGCGCGCGATCGTCGCGAGCGGAACGTTCTTCTTGATGGGCCGGAGCTCTGTCAGGTCGAAGAGCCGGTGCTTCTTCTTCGGAATCGTGAACCCGTATTTCTCGGCGTTCGCGACTACGTGCATCGCCGCGAGGACCTTCGGCACATAGTTGATGGTTTCGGACGGGAGCTGCTTGTTCCGCGAGAGTTCGTAGAAGTCCCGCGTCCCGTGCTTCATGATCCGCCGGATGATGCCGTACTCGCCGGCGTTGTAGGCCGAGAGGGCGAGCTCCCAGCTCGAGAAGACGTTGTGGAGGTCCTTGAAGTACATCGCGGCCGCGCGCGTGGCCTTGAAAAGGTCCTGGCGCTCGTCGATCTCCGGGGTGATCCGTAGGCCATAGCGCGTGCCCGTGCCCCGGATGAACTGCCAGGGGCCCACGGCCGCGGCGTGCGAGCGGGCGCCGAGGTAGTACCCGGACTCGATCAGGCCCACGAAGTAGAGCTCCTTCGGAAGCCCGTGGGCCTCGAGGACCTTTTCGATCGCGGGCCGGTACTCTTCGCCGTTGTTGATGAAGCGCTGGAACCGGTCCCGGTTCTTGTTCGTGAAGTAGTCGACCCAGAACTGCATCCGCTTGGTCTTCTTCGGCGAGAGAAAGTTCCGGGAGTAGGGGGCGCGGTCGGCGTCAGAGTCGGGGAGCTCGCGGTCGATGTCCGCGTCGCCGACGGTGGTCTTGATCTTCTGGTCGTCGGCGTCGGCCTCGACCAGGGCGTGCGTGTACTCGCCGTTCTTCGGCGTCGGTTCGAAGATGTCCTGGTCCCTGAGCTCGACGGTCTCCATCAGGTCGGCCATCGCGGGGGACGGGGACTTCTTCTCGATCGGGGTCTTTATGGTCGCGCAGCTCGCGAGGAGGAGGGACGACAGGGTGAGGGTGGAGATAACGGAGAGTTTCTTCATGAAAGTGAACCTTGTTGGGTTAGACATCGTGTCGGATAATTTATTGTAGCATTAGAGACGGTCATTGCAAGAATTCATAACAGGAAAAATCCTCCTTTGGTATACTCTATCCCTATGGATAAAGACGCGGATAAAGACTCGAAGATCATCGGCTGGCGGGAGTGGGTAACGCTGCCGGACCTGGGCCTCGGTGCGGTCAAGGCGAAGATCGATACCGGAGCGAAGACTTCAAGTTTGCACGCCTTCGACGTCGAGCTCGAGGAGCGCGGGACGAAGACGTACGTGCGCTTCAAGGTCCATCCACTCCAGTGCGACGCGAGCGTCGTCGTCGCCTGCCGCGCACTCCTTGTCGACCGCCGGCCGGTGACCGACTCCGGCGGCCACCGGCAGGAGCGCTACGTCATCCGCACCACGCTCGTGCTCGCCGGCGTCAAGAAGCGCATCGAACTCACGCTCTCGAACCGCGAGTCGATGAAGTACCGGATGCTCATCGGCCGGGCGGCCCTGAAGCACCTCTACATCGATCCCTCGCAGTCCTACCTCTCGGGGAAGACCCTCCGGCAGCGGCGCTTCCTTAAAGAGCTCCGGCTACCGGCGGAGGAACCATCCGCGCGTAAGCCTCGGTGACCTTCGCCGCGAGGATGAAGTCGTTCTCCACCAGGTCGTCGTTGGTGTGGGTCCAGATCTCGACGTCGCAGTGGCCCCAGCCCAGGTGAAGCTCCGGGTGGTGCTTCTCCTCTTCGGCAATTCGCCCGACCTCGTTGGCGAACTGGAGGGCCCGGCGGAAGTTATTGAACTTGAACGGCCGCGCGAGGCGCGTGGCCCCGCGGGCGAGCTCCCAGCCCTCGCCGAGGGTCGCGAGGAGCCGGGCCTTCTCCTCCCCCGGCAGCGGGGGAACGTAGGTCGCGCACGGGACGCATTTTTTATCTTTTAACTCCATTTTATTTCTCCTAGACTGACAGGAAGTATCGCCTAAACCTCCGGAGTCGTAAATGCGTTCCCTGCTCTTCTTCCTCTTCCTCCTCGGCTGCTCCCATCAGGTGCGCATCGTCGCACCGACGGTCGTCGAACCGCGCGTGGCGCACGAGCACGTGGCCACCGGCGACATGGCGACGACCCAGGGCCCGGGGACCACCCGGGCGGCGCTCGCGATCCTCCAGAAGGGCGGAAACATCATCGATGCCTTCGTCGCGGCGTCGTTCGCGATCTCCGTCGAACGGCCCCACTCCACGGGCATCGGCGGCGGCGGCTTTCTCCTTTATTACGCGCGCGCCGAGAACAAGGTCTACGCCTTCGACTTCCGCGAGATCGCCCCGCTCGCCGCGACCGCGGGCATGTACCTTACGAAGAAGGGGGACCCGCAGCCGCTCCTCTCGCAGGAGGGGGCGCTGGCCGTGGCCAACCCGGGCCTCGTGCGGGGCCTCTTCGAGATCCACAAGCGCTTCGGCGCGCTCCCCTGGCGGGAGACCGTGGCCCCGGCGATCAAGCTCGCGCGCGAGGGCTTCCCGCTCTACGACCAGCTCCACGAGGCCCTCGAGGCCAAGCGCGACCTGCTCCTGCTGGATCCCGAGGCGCGCCGGACGTTCTTCACGAAGGACGGGCGCACGCCGCTCCTCGGGACCCTGATCTACCAGGAGAACCTCGCCCGGACCCTCGAACTCATCGCCGACAAGGGGGCCGACGGCTTCTACCGGGGCCACGTCGCCGACGCGATCATCAAGACCATCCGGAAAAAGCGCGGGCTCCTGTCCTACCGGGACCTCCGGACCTACACGATGGTCGAGCGCAACCCCGTCGTCGGCGCCTACAAGGGCCTTAAGATCTACTCGATGCCGCCGCCGAGCTCCGGGGGGATCCACGTGATCCAGATCCTGAAGATGCTCGAAAACCACGACCTGAAGGCCCTCGGACCCCAGTCCGCCGAGGCCGTTCACCTCACGGCGAACGCCATGCAACGGGCCTTCCTCGACCGCGCGAGCTACCTCGGAGACCCGGACTTCCATCCGGTTCCGATGCGGGAGCTCCTCGATCACCGCTACCTCGCCGCCCTGGCGAAGTCGATCAAGACCCGGAAGGCGATCAAGGCCGACCGGCTCCGGCCCGTGCCGCTGCCGTACGAGTCCTCGGACACCACCCACTTCACCATCGCGGACCGGGCCGGGAACCTCGTGGCCTCGACCCAGACGATCAACGGCTGGTTCGGCTCCGGCGTCATCGCCGAGGGAACGGGGATCATCTTAAATAACGAGATGGACGACTTCGCGCAGAAGATCGGCGCCCAGAACCTCTTCGGCGCCGTCGGGGGCCAGAACAACCTCATCCAGCCGCGGAAGCGCCCGCTCTCGTCGATGTCGCCGACGATCATCACCCGGGACGACGGGCCCTACATGGCCCTCGGGTCGCCGTCGGGGACCCGGATCATCACCTGCGTCGCCCAGACGATCCTGAACGCCGTCGAGTTCGAGATGCCGCTCTACGAGGCCGTGGCCGCCACGCGGATCCACCAGCAGTGGCGGCCCGACGTTCTGAAGGTCGAGGCCCCCTTCCTCGAGGAGTCGGTGGAATCCGAGCTCCGGGAGCGGGGCCACGACGTCGTCCACGAAAAGCTCGGCTGCTCGGTCCAGGCGATCCGGAAGACCCGCGACGGCTGGCACGGGGTGAGCGACCCGCGCGGCGAGGGCCTGGCGCTGGGCCTTAATTAGGAACGATCGGTTCGTCGCCGGTCTTGGGGCGGTTCTTCTTCGGAGGCCGCGTCGGTTCGGCGATCACCGCGGTCTTCCGCTTGTCCGTCGGATCGAGCTGCTGCAGCCAGAGCGGTTCTTCGGGCACCGGGTAGTGAGACCGGTCGAACCGGAGGCCCCGCGCCCCGCCGTCGGAAACCGCGTGGTCCTTATTCTTCGGCGCCGCGAGCTCCCGGCCGATCCATTCGTAGATCAGGGCGGGGTCCCAGGCCCGGAAGCGGAACGCGTCGTCGCCGCTCCCGGCCCACGCGTCGAGGCCCCGGATCAGAGCGAAGATCCCGATCCACTCGTCGGTCACCGGCGGGCCCGCCAGGGTCCGGGGGACGAGGACCGTGCGGGGCCAGCGCTCCCGCATCTCCTGGTCGAGGAGGTTCAGCACGTCGAGGAAGCTCACGGCGAAGGAGGCGCCGCTGGCGCCCTCTCCGTGGCGGGGCCTCGCGACGAGGTTGTAGTTTCGCCAGACCTTAAAGCTCCGGAACTCCGCGAGGTAGCGGGAGGCGCGCCGGCACTGGTCCGGGGAGAGCGTTAGGCGGAGGAACCGCGGCGCCCCCGACCGGCGGGCCTCCGCCAGGGAAGCGGGGTCGGCGAAGGCGCCGGAGAAGCTCTGGACGAGAACGCCGAGCCCGCGGCCTTCGAAGAGGAGCTGGGTGGCGACGTCGACGGCCCCGGGCCGGACCCCCGCGAGCTCGCGGCGGGTTCCGCAGGTGAGCTCGACCCAGACCTCTCCGAAGAAAGATCCCTCTCCGGTGAAGAGGTGGGCGAGGCCCGCGCGGGCGAGGCGCCCGGGGGTCGTCCAGTCCGGGGTCTCAACCGGGGGCCTTACGAAGAGGGTGAGGTCGTCGGCGCGGGCGACGGAGAGGCCCAGGCAAAGGGCCGCGAGTAAAGTTTTCATATTTTCATTCTCGCCCTCCAGCCGCGCTTCCTCCAGAGGGAGAAAAGTTTACCCCGCTCCCCGGCGGGGGCCTTTCCTTGTTGCAAATTTTTACCGAATTGATACAGATACTGATTTGAGGAAATGAAATTATGAACTGGGAACTCATCGGGATCAGCGCGTACGTGATCGGGATGATCGGCATGGGGGTCTACTTCTCCCGGCGGATCAAGACCGACGCCGACTATTTCCTCGGGGGCCGGACCCTCGGCCCCCTCCTCGCGACGTTCTCGATCTTCGCCACCTGGTTCGGCGCCGAGACCTGCATCGGCACCGCCGGCGCGGTCTACCGGCAGGGCCTCGCGAGCATCCACGCCGACCCGATCGGCTACACCGCGTGCCTCCTCCTCATGGCCTTCGTCTTCGCGAAGGTCCTCTGGCAGCGGCAGATCACGACGATCCCGGACCTCTTCCGACAGCGCTACTCGGCCTCGGCCGAGAAGCTCGCGGCGCTGATCCTCATCCCGAGCTCGATCATCTGGGCCGGGGCGCAGGTGCGGGCCCTGGGCCAGATCGTTCACGCCACGACAGACGTGGGCCCGGTCGTAGCGGTCACCGTCGCCGCCGCCGTAGTCATCTGCTACACCATGTTCGGCGGCATGCTCGCCGACGCCTATGCGGACCTGATCCAGGGCATCGCGATCATCGTGGGGCTCTTCTTCCTGGTCGCCGCGGTCGTTGTCGACCGCGGCGGCGTCGCGGCGACCCTGGGGGCGATCTCGTTCGACAAGCTCACGTTCTCCGGCGGCGACGGCCCGGCCTCGTTCCTCGGAAAGCTCGAACTCTGGATCGTCCCGATCTTCGGCTCGGTCATGGCGCAGGAGCTCGTGGGTCGTGTGGCCGCCAGCCGCTCCGCCGACGTCGCCCGCAACTCAGCGCTCCGGGCGGCCGGGATCTACTTTCTCGTCGGCTCGATCCCGGTGCTGATCGGCCTCCTCGGCGCGAGCTACTTCCCGGACCTCGCGGATCCGGAGACGCTCCTTCCGGCGCTCGCCAAGGCGCACCTCCACTACGGCCTCTACATCGTCTTCATCGGCGCGCTGATCTCGGCGATCCTCTCGACCGTGGACACGACGCTCCTCGCGAGCTCGGCCCTCCTGTCGCACAACCTCATCTACCCCGCCCTACCGGGGATCCCCGAGAAGCGTAAGGTCCTCGTGGCCCGCCTCTGCACGCTCGCAGCGGGGGTCGTCTCCTACGGCATCGCCTTCGCCTCGGATTCGATCACGGGCCTCGTCGAGATGGCCTCGGGCCTCGGCGGCCCGATCATCTTCGTGGTTGCGATCGCCGCCCTCTGGGACAAGCGGGGGACCGCGACGAGCGCCCTCGTGGCCATGACCGCGGGCCTCGTCGCCTGGCCCGTGTTTCACTTCGCTGTGGTGCTGGAGTATCCGGTCTTGATGACGGTCGTTGCCTGCGGCGGGGGTTACCTCGGGAGCCTGCCTTTTGTCCGGGCCCTCCCGGTGGCCCCGGCGGAGTTCCTCGAACAAAAGGCTTAACTGCCCGCGGTTAGGCGAGCGTCGTCGGGGCGACGAAGTCGCGGTCCATGACGGTTTTCCGCTTGTCCGCCTTGGCGTTCTCGATTGCCCGCAGGCAGACCGTCTGGATCCGATTCGTGAGCTGGTCGATGGCCTGGGAGGAGGTCGAGAGGTTCGCCTCGTCCTTGATCAGTTTTTTGACCTTTGACGCGACGACCAGCGCTTCCTCGACGTTGACGTTTTCGACGTAAA
>JBILTI010000426.1:0-2715 GCA_044371595.1 Bacteriovoracaceae bacterium | reverse complement strand
TCTTCCTGCGCGAGGGCCTCCAACGGGACCGGCAGTTCGAGCTGAAGCTGCGGGAGGCGACCCTCGGGGTGTACCTCCAGCTGGGCCTAATGATCGGCCTCACCTGGACCTTCATCGTTGTGGCGCTCCAGATCGTCGACCTGGCGGTTCCGGTCTCGGCGCTCGCGCTGATTTTCAGCTGGCAGGCCCTCGGCGTCGCCCTCCTGCCCGTGACCCTGCGCGGGCTCCGTAAGCGCTACTTCGGCGACATCGGCGTCCTCTGGAAGATCCTCTACGTCCTCCGGTCCCTCGCGCGGCTTCCGCTCGCCCGGCCGGACATCCTGACGCTGGCGGAGGTCGAGAAGCTCGCGGGCATCCGGCGGGAAAAGCTCGCCCCGGTGGTCGAGAAGCTCCGGGACGCCTGCCAGCGGACGCTCAAGCTGGGGGCGAGCTACGACGACGACGTGAGGTATCTGATGGAAGAACTCCGCTTCCTCGAGGCCTGGCACTTCGATCTCTTCGCGAAACGACTCACGGTGATAAAGCTCGCGCTCCTCGCGGTGTTTTTCCTCCCCGCGTACCTGGCTTTTATCTTCTGTCTCCTCCGTGATCTGATGGCCTTGATGTAGCACTTGTGCTAGAAATAGGCTCTAAAATTCAAAAAGGAATGACCCATGTCCGGTGGCCACAAGATTATCTTTTCCATGCATAAAGTGGGGAAAGTCTACCCTCCCAAGAAGCAGGTTCTTCGGGATATCTCGCTCTCCTTTTACTACGGCGCAAAGATCGGCGTCCTGGGCCTCAACGGCGCCGGTAAATCGTCGCTCCTGAAGATCATCGCCGGCGTCGATAAAGACTACCTCGGCGAGGTCAACGCGTCGAAGGGCGTCACCTTCGGATACCTCGAGCAGGACCCGAAGCTCGACCCGGAAAAAACGGTGAAGGAAGTGGTCCAGGACGGCCTCGCGGCGCTGGTCGCCGTCGCCCAGCGCTACGAAGAAGTCAATATGAAGCTCGGCGAGGAGATGTCCGAAGCGGAAATGAACAAGCTCCTCGACGAGCAGGCCTCGCTCCAGGACAAGATGGACGCCCAGAACATCTGGGACCTCGATTCCCGGCTCGAGCTCGCGATGGAGGCCCTCCGGTGTCCGCCGTCCGACCAAAAGTGTGGTGTGCTCTCCGGTGGTGAGAAGCGCCGGGTCGCGCTCTGCCGGCTGCTCCTCTCCGAGCCCGACGTGCTCCTCCTCGACGAACCTACGAACCACCTCGACGCCGAAACCGTTCTCTGGCTCGAGCGGCACCTCCAGGCCTACAAGGGCACCGTCATCGCGATCACCCACGACCGCTACTTCCTCGACCACGTCGCCGGCTGGATCCTCGAACTCGACCGCGGCCACGGCATTCCGTGGGAAGGCAACTACTCGAGCTGGCTCGAGCAGAAGACCAACCGCCTCGCCGTAGAGGAGAAGCAGGAGTCGCAGCGCCAGAAGAAGATGCAGGAAGAGCTCGAGTGGATCCGCTCCTCGCCGAAGGCGCGGCAGGCCAAGTCGAAGGCGCGGATTACTAACTACGAGAAGATGCTCTCCGACTCGAAGGAAAAGCGCAACGAAACGAACGATCTCTTCATTCCACCGGGCCCGCGGCTCGGTGACGTCGTCATCGAGGCGAACAACATTTCGAAGGCCTTCGGAGACAAGATCCTCTACGAGAACCTCTCTTTCAAGCTCCCGCCGGGCGGCATCGTCGGCATCATCGGTCCGAACGGCGCTGGTAAGACGACCCTCTTTAAGATGATCACGGGCCAGATCGAGCCCGACGCCGGAACCTTTAAGGTCGGCGAGACGGTAAAGCTCTCCTACATCGACCAGTCCCGGGAGATGAACGCCGACGCGACGATCCTCCAGGAAGTCGCCGGCGGCCTTGACCTCCTCAAGCTCGGGAACCGCGAAGTCAACGCCCGGGCCTACATCTCCCGGTTTAACTTCTCCGGCGACGACCAGTCCAAGCGGATCAAGGAACTTTCCGGCGGCGAAAAGAACCGCGTTCACCTGGCCAAGATGCTCAAGGAAGAGGGGAACGTCCTTCTCCTCGACGAACCGACGAACGACCTCGATGTGAATACCCTGCAGGCGCTCGAGCGGGCGCTCCTCGACTTCGCCGGCTGCGCCGTCGTCATCTCGCACGACCGGTACTTCCTCGACCGGATCTGTACCCACATCCTCGCCTTCGAGGGCGAGTCGCGGGTGACGTGGTTCGAAGGGAACTTCCAGGACTACCACGAAGATCTCCGCCGTCGCCTCGGGGACAAGGCCGACATCCCACAGCGGATCACCTACAAGAAACTCAAGCGCGACTAAGCTTGTAAAAGAAAGGGCCCCGAATGAAGTGAGCCCCAGATTTCGGACTGGTTAATAAAAGAGACTGTTCAATAGAACCCCTGCTTCGGCAGGGGTTCTTTTTTGTAACCCCATTGGGGTCTTTCGTTGTTATAACGATCCACGTAGATCCTCAAGCTCTTGTCCAACTCATCGATCGTTTTGCGGCCCCTGTAGTGCACCTCGTCCTTCAAATGACCAAAAAAGCTTTCGATCGGGGCGTTGTCCAGCCACGCCCCCTTCCTACATCGACTGCTTGATTCCGTGGTCGCTAAGTAAGTTCCTAAAACGACGGTGGGTAAACTGGAACCCCTGGTCGGAATGGAGAATGACGTGCCTTCTGAGTTCCGGCGGTAGTTTA
>JBILTI010000425.1:0-2716 GCA_044371595.1 Bacteriovoracaceae bacterium | reverse complement strand
AGCTAGGGCACCGAGTCGCTCGGGATGTCCTCGGTCGACATCGGCTCGAAGGAAGGCGCCCAGGAGTCGCTCTCGGCCGTCGACGGTGCGATCGAAAAGGTTTCGGGTCAGCGCGCGATGCTCGGTTCCCTCCAGAACCGGCTCGTCTCGACCACGAACAACTTGCAGACGTACACCGAGAACATGAGCGCGGCGAACAGCCGGATCCGCGACGTCGACTACGCGGAAGAAACCGCGAAGCAGGCGCGGAACCAGATCATCACCTCGGCGGGCACCTCGGTCCTCGCGCAGGCTAACATGAGTAGTCAATCTGCCCTGAAGCTGATCGGCTAAGACGTTAGAATCTGACAAACCAAGGCCCTCCCTTCTGGGGAGGGCCTTTTTTGTTTTACTGCGACGTGTTTTTTTGCTATTTCCCCTCTTTATGACAACCGACAAATTGAAGAAGAGCATCGACGATAACTTTTGTTATCGACCGGATTTCAAGTACACGCACGACAATCCGTACCACGACAAGCTCCAGGTCTTCGAGTCCTTCGTCCTCCGCGACGAAGAGGCCGAGTCCAACGTCGGCAAGTGGAACCAGCTCTTTGCGAACGACCGCCCCATCGAGGTCGAGATCGGCACCGGCTACGGCGAGTTCATGATGGAGTACTGCCAGAAGCACCCGGACGTGAACTTCATCGGCCTCGACCACCGCTTCAAGCGCAGCTTCAGCGTCGCAAAGAAGCTCGACAAGCTCGAGCACCGGAACTTCCGGTACCTCCGGGCGCGCGGCGAGCGCCTCGAGTACATGTTCGCGGAGAACGAGGTCCAGTCGGTCTTCTACTTCTTTCCGGATCCCTGGCCCAAGACCCGGCACCACAAGAAGCGCCTCTTCCAGAAGCCGTTCCTGAACGCGTGCCACAAGGTCCTGAAGCCCGGGGGCACGCTCTTTGTGAAGACCGACCACGACGGCTACTTCGAATGGATGCTCGAGCAGATCAAAGGCGAGGACCGCTTCGAGGTCCTCCTCACCTCCCGGGACCTCCGGCGCGAACACCCGGAGCATTTCCTCTCGCTGTTTAAGACGAAGTTTGAGAAGATCTTCCTCTCCCAGGGGACCCTCATCAAGTCGCTGGTGCTGAGAAAACGCTAGGGGATCTACCGTGGCCTACGAGCAGCTGAAAGACCGGATCAAGGAGTCGCCCGTCTCGCTGGTCATTTCCCACTACGTCACCCTGACGAAGCGCGGGTCGGCGCAGCTCGCGATCTGCCCGTTCCACAACGATACGAAGCCGTCGATGAACGTGAACGACGCCCGGGGCATGTACAAGTGCTTCGCCTGCGGCGCCGGCGGCGACGCGATCCGCTTCGTGATGGACTTCAAGAAGCTCGAGTTCGTCGAGGCGCTGCGGGAGATCGCCGGCGTCCTCGGCCTCCCGTTCGAGGAGCAGAAGGAGAAGCGCAAGAACCCGAAGGTCGAGATGGCCTTTCGGGTCCTCAACGCGTCGATGAAGATCTACCGGAAGGTGGCGGCGCAGACGCCGAAGACGTTTACGGACTTCCTCGAGAAGCGGAAGCTCTCCGCGGAGACCGTCGAGAAGTGGCAGATCGGCTACGCGCCCCGGAACAACGTCCTCCTGAAGTACCTCGATTCGCTCCCCGGCGCCGACGGCGAGCTGGCGCGGAACGTGGCGCTAGAGATCAAGATCGTCCGCCACAACGAGGAGCGGAACTCCTTCTACGACTTCTTCCGCGACCGGGTGATGTTCCCGATCCACGACCACGGGGGGCAGGTGCGCGGCTACAGCGGCCGGGCGGTCCTCCCGGAGCAGCAGCAGAAGTACATGAACTCGTTCGAGTCCTTTGTCTTCGACAAGGGGTCGATCCTCTTCGGCTTCTTCTTCGCGAAGACGCCGATCCGCCAGGCCGACCGGGCGATCCTCGTCGAGGGGAACATCGACGTGATCACGATGCACCAGTTCGGCTTCACCGAGACCATCGGGACCATGGGGACGGCGCTCTCGGACGCCTCCGTCAGGCTCCTTTCGAACCTCACCAAGCACGTCTACCTGGGCCTCGACTCCGACGCCGCCGGAAAGAAGGCCATGCAGCGGATAAACGCGGACTTCCTGCCGCTCGGGATTCTGCCCCGCTACCTCACCTTCGAGCCGCACAAGGATCCCGACGAGTTTCTCCTCAAGGAAGGCCGGCTCGCCCTCCTGGAGCGGATCGAAAAGGCGCCGATCTACCTCGACGTCCTGATTCAGGAGCAGTTTCCGGAGAAGATCCCGGAGAACACCGACGTGAAGCTCAACATCCTGCAGCAAGTCTTCGCCGTGGTCTCTCCCTTGAAAGAGCACCTTTCTGCCACGGAAAGGGTCGTAAACGCTGCAAAAAGCTTAAATCTTCGCTCCGATCCCGCGACGATCCTGGAAAGTTACCGGGAGTTCCTAAGTCGCCAGAAAGAGAGAGCTCCCCAACGGGAAGAAAGGCCGAAGCTCGCCGCCGTGGAAGAAACGATCGAGGTGGAAATCGGGGAGGCCCGGAACTTGCAAGGTGAGATGCCAAGTCAAGTACTGCCGCCTCCCACGAAGAGTGAACGGCTCGTGCTGAAAGAAATTCTCTGTCATCCCGAGTTCTTGACGCACTTGAAAGTAGATGAATTTCTTGCCACTATCGGACATGATGAGGTAAAAAGACTAATTCAGTGGCTCGTTAAAATTTATTTGGA
>JBILTI010000423.1:0-2727 GCA_044371595.1 Bacteriovoracaceae bacterium | reverse complement strand
TGCAACTTAGCATAATTGACGAAAGTCTGCCTAATAATTTATGTTAGATCACTTGCATGTCACTTCGCATAATATACTCAAAAGGGTTGAGAAATGGTTCTCGGATCATGGGCCGTCATCGACATTGAAACCACCGGCGTCAATCCTGCAAACGACGAAATCATTGACGTCGGATTCCTCCAGTTCGACGGAACCCGTTTAGTCCGATCCTTCTCCTCCCTGGTGCGGCCCGAGAACTCCGTGTCGTCGTTCATCACGAAGCTCACCGGAATCACCAACGACCAGCTCCGGCGCGCGCCGCCCTGGCCCACCGTGGAACCCGAGCTCCTGAGCCTCGAGGCGCACAGCCTCCTCGCGCACAACGCAAAGTTCGAGGAGAGTTTCCTGAAGCGCTACTTCGACCGGCTCCCCGCGGCCGCCGCGGTCCGCGAGAGCTACCACGACTCGATCTTTTACCTGGCGCTCCTGTTCCCGGAGGCGTCGACGCTGAACCTCGAGTACTTCATCAACTACCTGGGGATCGCCGAGAAAGAAGAGCACCGGGGCCTCGCCGATGCCCGGGATCTCCTGAAGACGCTGCTCCTCGCGACGTACCTCACTCACCACGACCGGGAGCTACGGCTTAAGCTCGCTGCGGTGTTCACCGAGTTCCCGGAGGACTTCTTCTACCGGCGCTTCTTCGCGCTCGCGGCCGAGGAACTGGCGGCGATTGGGGAAGCGATCGACTATCCGCTCGCCGAGGCCGCGAAGCGCTACCTCCTCCTGACGAAGACCGAGCCGCTCCGGGCGGACACCTTCAATCGCTTCCGGCGCGAGTTCTCGGGGCAGAACATCCAGCAGATCCTCCGGGACGAGGCCGCGATCACCGAGGTGCTCCCGAACTACCGCTACAGGGCGGCGCAGGAGCAGCTTGCGCTTCGGGTCGGCCAGTCGTTTAAGAACGGCATTCACGCGCTCATCCAGGCGCCGACGGGCACCGGGAAGACGATGGGGTACCTCCTGCCGTCGTTCCTCTTTTCGCTGAACTTCAAGGAAACGTGCCTCGTCGCGACGGGGACGAAGACGCTCCAGGACCAGGCCCTCGCAAAGGACGTCCCGCAGATGAAGCGGCTCCTGAACCTCGGCGACGACGCCCGGGTCGTGAAGCTCGTCGGCTCCTCGAACCACCTATGCGAGCTCCTCTTCCGGGAGGAGGACGCCGAGCGCTCCTTCATCACTCCGTTCGGCGAAACCTTCGCCCGCACCTACTTCGACCTCCTGTTCTTCTACAACTCCCGGGTCCCCTACGAGAAGAAGCTGACCCGCGAGCAGATCCCGTTCGTCCTGAAGAAGCTGGCGCCGGAGTTCGCGGAGACCGAGGCCAAGCTGGCGGTGGACTACCGGGCCTGCGCGGGCCCCAGCTGCCCCCTCGTGAACAACTGCTCCTACATCCAGGGCCTCCGCGAGGCCAAGGAGGCGAACGTCATCATCGGGAACCACGCGCTCATGCTCACGTGGCCCCGGAGCTTGCCGCGGCCGCAGTTCGTCGTCGTCGACGAGGCCCACCGGCTCGAGCAGGAGGCGACGAAGGCCTACACGCTCGAGGTCCCACACCGGAGCATCGACGCCTTTCTGAAGAGCTTTCCGCAGGGCATGGGGGCCCTGATCTACCTCCTCGGTACCCTCGAGGACGAGTTCGCCGTCGAGGACTCGATCCAGAGGCTCCGGGAACAGACACAGTTCAACCTCAAGATGCTCCGGGACCACTTCGAGGCGCTCCCGGCCGTCGTCGAGGCGTGGTTCAAGAAGCTCCCGACCTACAGCCCGGCGTACGCGAACGAGCTCCCGTTTCCGAAGAAGGGGGAGCTCCGGGATCCGCTCGCGGCTGCGATCCTCAACCACGCCGAGTCGCTGGGCTTCATCTTCGAGTCGCTCTACAACCTCTACCTGCCGTACCTCTCGCGCTGGGAGAACCGGGACCTGAAGGGCGAGCCACAGAAGCTCAAGGCCTTCGCCGTCTTCGAGGCGAACTTCGGGAACCTCGAGCGCCTCGTGACGTGCTTCAAGCACTACCTCGAGGCCCCCGGCGACTGGTGCACGATCGTGAAGTTCTCGGAGAACGACGGCTACGCGATCGAGTCGGCGCCGATCGACGTGGGCCGCCGGATCCACGACGAGCTCCTCGCGACCTCGACGGCCGTGGTCTTCACGTCGGCCACGCTCGGAAACGCCCACGGCGACTCCGGGGTCCAGGGCGTCGAGTGGATGACCGGCTACACCTACCTTCCGACCGAGAAGCGGTTCAAGACGGGCCTCTTCCTCGACGCCGTCTACGACTACAAGAACAAGTCCAAGGTCTTCCTTTGTCCGGACACGCGGAACATCTCCGACCCGCTCTTCGTGCCGGAGCTCCTTAGGGAAGTGGCCCCGCTCATCGAGAAGCTTGGCGGCCGGACCCTGCTCCTCTTCTCGTCGAAGCTCCGCTTCGAGCGTGCGACGGACCTGCTCCTCCGGGAGTTCGAGGGGAAGATCCCGGTCTTCGTCCAGGGCCTCGGGAAGAACGTCGTGGAGGAGTTCAAGAAGGAGCGCGCGGCGATCCTCGTCGGGATGGAGAGCTTCGGCGAGGGTATCGACATCCCCGGCGAGAAGCTCTCGTTCATCGTCGTCGACAAGATCCCCGACGTCCGCCAGGACCTCGTGATCCAGAAGCGGCGGGACTTCTTCGAGTTCAAGTTCGGGAACGAGTTC
>JBILTI010000422.1:0-2732 GCA_044371595.1 Bacteriovoracaceae bacterium | reverse complement strand
CCCTGTCCCACCTTGAGGATCACGTCCTCGGCCTCGACCTCCTTGGTCTTCCAGGACGCCGAGCCGGGGACAATCCGCTCGACCTTGATGTAGGAGTTCTCCTCGCGCAGGATCGCGCCGATCCCCTCGAGCTTCCCGGACATGTCAATGTCGAAGTCTTCCTTCTCCTCCGGCACGAGATAGTTCGTGTGAGGGTCAAAGACCTTCGTCAAGGCGTTATAGAACTTGTCGAGCTTGTCCGAGCGCTTCTCGTTGACGAGCCGGGAGAAGATCTTCTTATACGACTTAAGGACCTTCTCGCGCGAGTCCTTCTCGATCTCCGCCTCGGTCAGCTTCTTGTCGGAGACGGGCTTCTTCTTGTTCCCCTTCTCGTCGGTGGCGAGGCCGTTCTGCTCTTCCTTCTTGTCGACGATCCGGTTCAGGACCTCGTACTTCATGAGCCGCTCCCAGTGCGCGAAGAGTTCGGCTTCGGTATTCGGGAACGCGCGCTTCTTCGGGTCGGTCTCGAGGGTGTCCTTCTTGGCGTAGTCGAAAGGCATGGCGAGGAGCGCCTCGACGTGCTTCTCGATCTGGCCGATGCGCTTGTTCATGAGCTCGGAGGAGAGGTCGAGGACGGCGAGGTCGCCGGAGATCATCATGTCGTCGAACGTCTCCCGGTACTTCTCGAGCTGCTTCACGTCGCCGGCGAGGAGGAACTGCTTTCCATAGTCGAGGCGCTCGAGGTAGAGCTTGAACGAGCTCCGCGAGAGGTCGTTATTGATCTCCTTCCCGGTGAAATGCATCGCCTCGAGGGCCCCCTTCAGGATGTTCCCGAGGACCATCTCACGCGTGTAGCGCGGCTTCGGGCTCATGATCGAGCCGAGGATCGACGGGTCGTCGCTCGTCGACACCGGTGAGTTCCTCTGCTGGGCCACCGCTCCCTGGGCGAGCAGGGCTAAACTGAGTAGGAGAACCTGGGATTTCATGAAACCTCGATTTGCGAAACGAATTGTTATGCTATTTTCTATCCACGGGCCGAGAGTTGCAAAGGATTTTCACCTAGAACCGGTGGGCCAGGGCCTTCAGAAACGGGACGATCTCCTGAGCTTTTTTCTCGTCTTTCCCGCAAACGTCCTGCGGGTCCTCCTTGAGCACCAGCCGCAGCGTCACCTTGCAGTCCTTCGGCGAGGCCGGGAGCTCGTACTGGCACCGGAGGAACCGGGCGGCGAACTCAAGGTCGAGCTTCCGGGCCTCAGCCGAGGAGATCTTCCGGATCTTCTCGTCACCGTCGCCGTCCTTCATGCCGAGTAAGTAGTCGAGGCCGGCAGTGCGCTCGAGCCACACCGACGTCTCCGCCTCGAGGTCCTCGATACGGAACACTTCGACGCCGGCGCGGAGGTCGGCCGCGCTCTCCTTCTCCGGTTGCGAAGCGTGCTGGGCGACGGCGGACGTGGCGGCGAACAGGAGAGCGAAGAGCAGGCGCATGGGAACCTCACAGGGTGAAATTATCTCATAGCCTTTAATGACTTTCAAAGAAAAGCTGAATAGTATTTAGCCCATGCTCTACTCGCTCCTGAAGCCCGCCCTGTTTTCCCTGGCGCCGGAGACGGCCCATAACCTGACGCTCGATGTGGCGCGACTCTGTCCAGGGCTCGGGCGGCTCACCGGCGTCGCCCCCGACCCCCGGCTGGCGCTCGCCGTCGGCGCCCTCCGCTGGACCTTTCCCCTCGGCCTTGCGGCCGGCCTCGACAAGAACGCCGAGGCACTCGACTTCTTCGCGGGCCAGGGGTTCGGTGCCGTCGAGTGCGGCACGGTGACGCTGAGGCCGCAGGCCGGGAACCCGCTCCCGCGGATGTTCAGGTACCCGGCGGAGCGGAGCCTCCGCAACGCGATGGGGTTCCCGAACCACGGAGCCACGGCGCTGAGGCCCCGGCTCCGGCGCTACGAGGGGGAAGCCCCGCTGGGGGTCAACCTCGGGAAGAATAAAGATACGTCCCCCGAAGAGAGCATCGGCGAACTGTCCCTCCTGCTCGAGACGCTCGTCGACGTGACCGACTACTTCGTCGTCAACGTCTCCTCGCCGAACACGCCGGGCCTGCGCGCCCTCCAGGAACCGGGCTACCTCGGCGAACTGTTCGCGGAGCTCAACCGGCACCGCGCCGGGAAGGACCTCTACCTCAAGATCGCCCCGGACCTCGAGACCGCCAAGGTCGTCGAGCTCACCAGCCTCGTCCGCGCGCACCGGTTGACCGGGGTCATCGCGACGAACACGACGATCATGCCCGAGCGCGGGCCCGGCGGCGTCTCCGGCGTCCTCCTCCGCGAGAAGGCGCGCGCGGTCCGCCGCGTGGTCCTCGGCGAGCTCGGCGACCGCGAGATGATCGCCGTCGGCGGCGTCACGGACCCGGCGGACCTCTTTGACCTCTGGCGCGACGGCGGAAAGGCGGCCCAGGCCTACACGGCGTACGTCTATCAGGGACCGGACCTCCTGAAGCGCTTCGCCGCCGCGCTCGCGCGGTTCTGCGACGAGCAGCGGCTCAACCTCGCGGACTTCTTCCGCCTGCCGCTCGACGAGCGCCGCTACCGGCTCCGGGACTAACCGCAACGCAGTTGGGTTTTCAAGTACCCATAACGTGAAACTCGCCGGCTAGATGCGTTGACAATTCTCGTCGATACCTTCGGGCGTATCGAAAAAAGTCTGTGCAGGCGTCTTCAAACTTTGCTCGGGTCTCGTAGGAAAATTTCCACAGTCG
>JBILTI010000421.1:0-2759 GCA_044371595.1 Bacteriovoracaceae bacterium | reverse complement strand
CTAACCGTCAGAATTTTGTCAGAAGAAGTTAGTTTTCAATTCTTTCTTACTTTGCCATAAAGATGCCCGGCACAAACGCTCGTCTCTAAGGAGTTTTGATGAAGCACCTGCTGGCCCTCTCTTCGATCTTCCTCGCCCTTCACGCCGACGCCGGCGTGAACGTCATCTACGGAAGGGATAACCGCCAGGACGTCTATCAGGTCATGAACCCGCTCCACCGGAGGCTAGCCCTTTCGACGGCCGGGATGGTTTCGGCGGCGAGCTTCCAGAAGTCCGCGAGACCCAATGTGTTCGATCTCAAGGGCGTCAAGACCCTCGAACGCGGCCAGAACATCTGCCCGACAGAGGCCTTCGCTGAGCAGCCCACCGCCGCGACCTGCTCCGGCTTCCTCGTGGGCCCCGATACCCTGATCACCGCAGGCCACTGCTACAAGTCCTTCGCGACGCCGGAGCAGGTCTGCCGCTCGTTTGTCTGGGTCTTCGACCTCGACATGAAGTCCCCGTCGCACAATCCACTCCGGGACATTCCGGTATCGAACGTCTACCTCTGTAAGGAGGTCGTCCACGCCGAACTCTCCCCGACCGCCGACTTCGCCGTGATCAAGCTCGACCGCCCGGTCGTGGGGCGGGAGCCGCTCCGGTTCCGGACCTCGGGCCGTGTCTCGAGCTCCACCTCGCTCGTCGTGATCGGCCACCCGAGCGGCCTTCCGACCAAGGTCTCGTCGGCCGGCCGGGTGACCAAGAACGAAGACCCGACCCGCTTCTCCACGACGCTCGATACGTTCCACGGGAACTCCGGCTCCGCCGTCTTCGACGCCAACTCGGGCCTCGTCGAGGGGATCCTCATTCAGGGCAAGACCGACTACATCCCGGCCAGTCAGGGTGATCCCTCGAGCTGCCTCGTCGTGAACAAGTGCGACGAGAACGGCGGCAACTGCCTCTCCGGCACCGAGTCGGGCCCGATCCAGTGGGGCGAGGTCGTGCTCCGTCTCGACCAGGTCCTTCCGCACATCCAGCGCTCGCTCAATAAGGCGATGAAGTAAGGATCTCGATCGTTCGGGGGCGACCTTAGGTCGTTCGCCACAGGTACCCAAGCAAGCCGAGCTTCAGGCTCCAGAGCACGGTGCGGATCCAGTTGGTGCGGATGAGCCGCCGGACCGTGGCCTCGTCGAATCCGGTCGCGAGCTTGTTGTGGCACGGAACCTGGAGGAGAAACGTCGAGAGCCAGACGAGGGCCACGAGGCACGCGACGAGGGGCCGCGGGTTCGCCAGCGCGAGGGCCACCTCCGCTAGCATCAGCGGAATCACGATCACCGAGATCCGTCGGGTGTGGAACGCTTCGAAGCGTGCGAAGGCCTCCCGATGGACGAACAGGAAGGTCGGATAATGGAGGACCTGGATGAGCCAGATCAGCACCACGAGGCCAGCAGTGATGAGCAGTTCGAGGAGTTCCATACGTCCCTAGTTTATCCGACCGGGGGCCCGTGCGCCAGCGCGTCCTAGAGATTTCAAAGTTCTTGCGGGAACGCCGGATGGTGCTAAGATCAATTTATGTCACTGCGCCAGTTCTGGATTCAGATTCAGGATCTCACCCTCGCCTCGATGAAGTCCAGATACCGGAAGACCTGGGCCGGCTTCATCTGGGTCGTCCTGAACCCGCTTCTCATGTTCGGCGTCCAGGGCCTCGTCTTCCGGAAGTTTCTCCGCGTCGAGATGCCCGACTACCTCCTGTTTCTCCTCGGGGGGCTCCTCCCCTGGATCTTCTTCACCACCACGGTGCAGATGGGGACGCCGGTCTTTGTGAGCCAGTCGCAGCTCCTCCGCTCGTTCAGGATTAACCCCTGGGTGCTCCTCGGGGCGCAGGTCCTCGACGGGTTCGCGAACTTCCTCGCGAGCTTCGTCCTGATCATGCTCCCGTTCTATCTCCTCGCCGACCGGCCTGTCGCCCTCCTCGTCCTCCTCCCGTTGGCCCTCGTTCCGCTCCTCGTGGGCACTCTCAGCATCACCGTCACCCTGAGCATCCTGAACGTCTTCCACCGGGACATCAACTTCGTGACCGGATTCCTCTTTAGCCTCTTGTTCTTCCTGACGCCGATCTTCTATCCGCGGGAGCTCGTCCCGGCCGGCTACGCGTGGCTCGTGGACCTGAACCCCGTGCTCTACTTCATCGAGCCCTTCCGGCTCGTGATCCACAGCGGCGACGTCGCCGGCTTCTTCCTCGCGCTCGTGAGGAGCGCCGGCGCCGCGGCCCTCTTTACGGCGCTGGGGTTCTTCGTCTGGAAAAGGAAACAAAATGAGTTCTACCTCAAGCTCTGAGGTCCTCCTCCGGGTGTCGGACCTCAAGGTCTATTACGAGCTCGACCGCTACCAGCCGCGCGACCTCCGCGACGTCTTCGTCTCCGCGGTCTCGAACCCGTTGCGCTTCCTCCTCCAGCGCTCCGAGCTCTATTTCGTGCTCCGCGGAGTGAGCTTCGCCGTCGAGCGTGGCATGCGGATCGGGATCCTCGGCGTCAACGGCTCCGGGAAGACCACGCTCTGCCGGTGCATCGCCGGCATGATGGTCCCACAGGACGGGACGATCGAAAGCCGCGCCGAGGTTCGGGCGATCTTCGACACCGGAACCGGCGTCATGCCGGAGCTCACGGGCCGGGAGAACGCCCGGCTCCTGGCCCGGCTCTTCTTTCCGACGACCCGGGACATCGATGCGATCGTCGACGAGGCGGTGGAGTTCTCCGAGCTAGGCCACTTCATCGACGTCC
>JBILTI010000420.1:0-2764 GCA_044371595.1 Bacteriovoracaceae bacterium | reverse complement strand
TTACGTAGACCCATAAGGGTCTATTGAACCGGGCCCTTTGACAGCTGGCAAGCCCTGGGATTAAAATTTTCTCCATGAAGACCATCCTTTCGCTCCTCCTGCTCCTCGCATCGTTCTCCGCCACGGCCCAGCGAACCGGCCTAGGCGTAGCACTCGGCAACCCCGTCGGGCTCAGCGCGAAGAGGTGGTTTGACGAAACGACCGCGGTCGACGCGGGAGTCGGGATGTCGTTCGGAAAGAAGAGCAACTTCTCGATCCATTCGGACTACCTGCTCCATCGGTCGTCCGCCTACTACCTGAACGACCAGAACCCGCTGGACCTCTACTATGGAATCGGGGGGCGCATGGAGTTCGCCGACGACATCGAACTCGGCGTTCGACTGCCGGTGGGTTTGGCGCACACGGTCGAGGATCGGAACGCGGATATGTTTGCGGAGCTAGCACCCATTATTGATTTTGTTTCACGTACGGGCCTGGAACTCCACCTTCTTGCTGGCGCGCGTTATTACTTCTAGTTGTCCATGTTAGATATCACTTAAATCTATCACCTCATCGGGATTATCGATTTTCTCCGTGCCGCGTTTTATGAGATAAAAATCTCATTTATAACGCTGTGTCTCCAAGGAGGCTTCACTATGAAAACGCTTATCTTTTCAGCCCTTATGATAGTTTTCCCACTCTCAACCGGGTTTGCGTCGGTTCAATCGAAAGGCCAGTCCGAGGACGGAAGCATCCGGATCATCAGAGAAGTCCGGAGATAATCGGGGGCATTTCGGCCCCAACTACTTGACCCGAATCTTCTCGTTGATAGTTACCTTCTTCCCGTTAATTTCGCTGATACGCAGCTCTCCTCCCAGGTTTTCCGAGACCGTCCGCCCCTCTCCGGGGGAAACTCTCACCCCATAGTCCGCCTCGAACAAGGCCCGAGATGATTTTCCGCTAATGGCCCCTTCGCGCAGCTGAAGCCGGAGGATGGGGTTCGCCTCGAGTTCCGCGGTCACCGTGCTCGTGGCCTGGATCCGGTCAAAGCGCTCGAGGTTTTTCAGCTTGAGGTCGATCGGAAAGGGTTGGAAGGGACGGGGATTTATCGTGCCCTGGACGTCGCACCCCTCCCGGAACGTGTACGTCAGCGTCGGCGTTTCCCGCTGGAGGATGACCGAAGGCCAGTTGATCTTATGTTTCTCGCAAGCATCGAGCTGGAAGCCCCCGGGATGGCCCTTCCCCGATCCGGTGGCGAGCAGCGGCCGGATCAGCGCTTCGATCGAAGCCCGGGTTTCCTGGACCTCCGTCTTAGACAGGGCCACCATTGGAAAAAATAGTACGAGTAAGAATTTCAAGACCCCCTCCGGTTTCCGAGGACACGAGCTAAGCTTAAGGGAACTTTAATTCTACAGATCGCGGACCCCTCTGGTAAGGTCCTCTGCAGAAGGACTACGACATGGACGAAGAGATTCTCAAAGGTAAAACGCTCCTGGTCGTCGACGACGAAGCAGACCTCCGCGACATCGTCGCGAGCGAACTCGAGTTCATGGGGGCCACGGTCTTCCAGGCGGAGAACGTCGCGGTCGCCCAGCGGATCCTGGGTCAGCACCGGGTAGACCTCATCGTCTCCGACATCCGGATGCCCGGCGCGACCGGCATCGACCTCCTCGACTTCGTCAAATCCCGGGACGTAAACGCCCCGCTCATTCTGATCACCGGCTTCGCCGATATCACCACCGAGGACGCCTTCAACAAGGGCGCTGAGGCCCTGATCCACAAGCCCTTTAAGCTCGAAGACCTCATCAAGCTCGTGACCCGCTATACGTCGCCCTTCGAAGAGCGGTTCACCGTTGACGTTCCGACGCAGAAGGTGATCCGCGCCTCCGACGAGAACGTACGCCTGGGCCGCGGCGGCCTCTCGCTCCCGGTGGAGACCGGCGGCAAGCGGATCGACGTCGGGGACGCGGTGGAGTTCGAATTCGACTACGACAATCATCACATCTCGGGTCGGGGCATTTGCCGCTGGCTCCGCCCCGCGACCGAAGGACAGAGCAAGTCCCTCGTGGGCCTCGAATTCATGAACCTCGACGGCGAGTCCCTGAGCTACCTCGAGACGCTCCTCCGGGAGAACCCCGTCGTTCCCTACATTCCGTCGGCCGTCGGGTAACCTAGTCCCGGAGCCAGTGACAGGTGTAGCCCTGCGGATTCTTCTGGAGGTAATCCTGATGGTAGTCTTCGGCGGGGTAGAACTTCGTCGCCGGCACGACCTGCGTGACGATCGGCCGCGGCCACTTCTTCGCCGCCTCGATCTTCCGGATCGCTTCCTCCGCCTCCTTCTTCTGCTCCGGCGAGTGGTAGAAGATCACCGACCGGTACTGCGTCCCCTTGTCGTTGCCCTGCTGGTTGACCGTCGTCGGATCGTGCATCCGGAAGAAGTACCCCAAGAGATCCGAGTAGGAGAGCTTGCCGGGGTCGAACTCGATCTGCACCGATTCGGCGTGGTTGGTGGTCCCGAGCTTTACGATATTGTAGGTCGGATTATCGACGGACCCGCCGGCGTAGCCGACCTCGGTCTTGAGGACCCCGGGGATGTTCCGGATGATCTCTTCCATACCCCAAAAACAGCCGCCGGCTAGGGTCGCGGTTTCTTTCGTCATTTTCTTTGCTCCTGCGGAAAAAGAGATTAATAGTGAGAGGGCGAACGCGGTGAACTTCATCCTTACATTTTACGCTCGGCCGGGAACGATCGCCAAGTTAGACACCAGGGCGGTCGGATAATCGG
>JBILTI010000041.1:0-8513 GCA_044371595.1 Bacteriovoracaceae bacterium | reverse complement strand
TGTTGTCCTGGCACCCGGCCACGACGGTTCCGGGGCGCACGTCGGCCCAGGTCTCGCACTTTCCGCCGTCGCCGTAGATGCAGGCGATCTCTTCGATCGTGAGGCCCGAGAGCGGGTTCGCCGGGTGGACGAAGACCGCGAGGGCGTCGAGGCCGATGACGAACTCCTGAACTTCCTTACCGGAGTTCTTGAAGGCCTGGGCCTTCTCTTCTTCTTTAATCTTCCGGGACGAGTTCGCGATGTCGACGGTGCCGTTGATCAGCGCCGCGATCCCGGTGCCGGAGCCGCCGCCGGAGACGGCGATGGCGACGTCGGGTTTGATTTTCTTGTATTCTTCGGCCCACGCCTGGGCGAGGTTAACGACCGTATCTGATCCTTTGTTCTGGATGATCTTGTGTTCGCGCTTCGAGCAGCCGGCGAGGACGACGACGGCAAGGAAAAAAACTTTCATCGGGTTTCCTTTTTCAGTGAATGTCAGTTAAAAGTGGCATGATATTAATTAGGGACCTTAAGAAATGCTACAGCTCGCTCATTCTTAACCTAGTCTTAACGAAGCGCCTGACGTTCCGGGTCGAACGTGTAGAATTTTTTTATGGTTAGCGATCAGCTTATTATTCTCTGCCTGTCGGCCTTCGGTGCCGGATTCATCGATTCCATCGTCGGAGGCGGCGGGTTAATCCAGCTCCCGGCGATGCTTTTAGTGCTCCCGGCCTATCCCGTGGTGAGCCTCCTCGCGACGAACAAACTTGTCTCGATCACCGGTACGGCCGTTTCGACGTACCGCTATGGCCGCCACGTTCCCTATGTCTGGGCGATCGTGTTGCCGGCGATGCTCTGCGCCTTCTTCTTCTCTTTGCTCGGGGCCTGGACCGTCTCCATCGTTTAAAACGATCTTCTAAAGCCGTTGTTCATAGTGTTACTTTTCCTGGTCTTCTTATCGACCATTCGCAGCAAGCACTTCGGGACCGTCGACCACGATCCGCACGCGGCGGTGCCGCGCTGGAAGCCCCTCGCCATCGGCGCCCTCGTCGGCTTCTACGACGGCTTCTTCGGTCCGGGGACCGGAAGCTTCCTCATCATCGCCTTCGTCGGGCTCCTAGGAATGACCTTCGTCCAGGGGGCGGCCTACGCGAAGGTGATCAACCTTACGACCAACGCCGCGGCGATCCTGCTCTTCTCGTTCCGCACCGAGTTTCAGTTCCGGTACGCCCTTCCGATGATGCTCTTCAACGTCGGCGGCGCGCTCCTGGGCGTCCGGCTGGCGCTCCTGAAGGGCAACGGCTTCGTACGTGGCCTCCTCCGGGTGGTCGTCTTCGCGACGATCGCGAAGCTCGGCTGCGACGTGGCGAGGGACTACCTCTTCTAGAGGTATCCTCGCTCCATCTGATCGCGCTCGATGGCGTCGAAGAGGGCCTGGAAGTTCCCGTTTCCGAAGCCCCAGTGATTCTTCCGCTGGATGTACTCGAAGAACAGGGGACCGACGTAGGTGTCGGAGAAGATCTGGAGCAGGTAGCCGTCGGGGTCGCCGTCGACGAGGAGGTTCAGCTTCTCGAGGACCGCGAGGTCTTCGGTGACCGTGAAGGGCCGCTTCGGGATGTCCCGGTAGTAGGTGCCGGGAACCTTCAGGAACCGCACGTCCCGCTCCCGTAGCTCGCCGACGGTGGAGATGATGTCCGGGGTCATGAGCGCGATGTGCTGCACGCCGGGCCCGCGATGGACGTCGAGGAACTCCTGGATCTGGGATTTGCCGCCCTCTCGCTCGGGCTCGTTGATCGGAATGATGATCGAATTGTCGGCGAGCTGGACGACCTTCGAGTTGAGGCCCGTCCTGGTGCCCTTGATGTCGAAGTAGCGGGTCTCGACGAACCCGTAGGTACGTTTGTAGAAGTCCACCCAGTGATCCATCTGGCCTTTTGGGACGTTGTTCGTCAGGTGGTCGATGCGCGAGACCCGGGTGCGGAGCGGCCGCGCGGCGGGGTCCGCTTCGACGGGCCACAGGTCCGGGCAGAACTCGGTTGCCGGGCGCTCGACGAACTCGTTCACGACGTCGCCGAACCCCTGGATGGACGCCGTCTTCGTAACGCCGTTGGAGGTCTCCCGAACGGTCAGGTCCTCAACGAGCGTCGCGCCGTTCTTGAGCGTGACCTCGAGCGCCCGTTCGACGCTCTCGACCGCGAAGGACAGCTTCGAGACGCCCTCGCCGTGGGCCCGGAAGTACTTCCGGGAGCGGTTGGCTTCGTCCCGCGAGGCCCGGATGAGGAACCGCACCTGTCCCTGGGCGTAGAGCCGGGCATCGGCGCCCGCGGCGGTCTGCGTGAAGCCGAGCGTCTGGAAGAGTTTTACCGTGGGGGACTCGAGGGAGTCGACGGTAAATTCAAGGTGATCGATGCTCTTTAGGCCGGCTGGATTTTGCGACATGTTAGCTCCTCAAAAAAATTCTCGAAATCTTTTCCCGAACGTCTCGGAAAGTCAAAACCTAGCGGCGGGATTTTTTCTTCCCGACGCCCGGCGGGAGGGAGAAGCAGTCCTCTTGAACGATGGGCTGGTAGTAGTCGGCCCCCTCTTTCAGGACCTCGGCGGTGGTGCTCTCCACGGCGCAGATCTCGACCCGGACCCCCTCGGACTTGAGGTGGTTCACGAGCTCGACGTAGTCCGAGTCGCCGGAAAGGATGATGATCGCGTCGACCTTGCTCGCGAGCTGCGTGGCGGTGATGCTCAGGGGAATGTCGGCCGACTTGTGACAGGGCCGCACGGAGCCGTGGTACTTGCTGTGGAGCCGCTCGGCGAGCTTCGAGGAGATGTTCTTCCCTTCGCGGAAGTAGATCAGGCGGTTGAGGCCCCGGCCCCGGAGGAGCTTCGGGATCAGCACGTCGAAGTTAATCATGGTGCTCTGCTTGTATTCGTTCTCGAGGGAACGCTCGATGTTATTCCCATCGACGAGTATCGCGACGGCCTGGGAAATGATAATGTTTTCTTCCATTTGATAAGTCCTTGAATTCACTTTTTGTCATTTGCTGAAATGTCAGCGGAGAGGTATAACGAATTGTTATTTTCACCTCGATGGAACTAAACAATGAGCTATAAGATCCTCAATGGCAACGAATTACTAATCCAGGGAGCTTTGGAAGCGGGGTTTAACCTCTACACCGGATACCCCGGATCGCCGGAAGGGCGCCCGCGTCGTCATCGCGAACTCCGAGGCCAACGCGGCGGCGATGGCCGGCGGCGCGAAGATGGCCGGACAAAACGTCCTGGTGGCGATGAAGTCCATGGGCCTCCACGTGGCATCGGACGCCCTGAGCGTCGGAAACTTCGCGAACCCCGGGGGCGATGCAAAGGCTGGCGTCGTCGTCGCCGTCGGTGACGACCCGTGGTCCATCTCCACGTCTACGCCGGCCGACTCGCGTTACCTCTTTAAGCACCTCCACATGCCGTTCCTCGAACCGTCGTCGCCGCAGGAGCTGAAGGACTGGATGGCGAAGGCCCTCGAGCTCTCGCAGGAGAGCTCGGTCTACGTCGGTCTCCTCCTCACGACCTTCATGGCGGAGGGGGGCGGCCGGGTTTCGACGGGTCCGGAGAAGGTTCTCTCGACCGCGTCCGTGACCCTCGATCCCGCGCAGTTCAACCTCTCGGCGAACGTGATGGTGCCGCCAAACTCGCTCCTTGCCGATCGGGAGATGATCCAGCGTCGGTTTCCGAGGGTGAAGGATGCGCTCGCGAAGCTCGCCCTCGATCAGGTGAGCGGAAACCGCGACGCGGAAACCGCGCTTATCGCTTCCGGCGGCGTCTTCGAAACCCTGATGCAGGTCCTCGAGGAGTCGAAGCTCCTTGAGAAGTTCGCCGTCTACAAGGCCGCGACCAGCTACCCGTTCAACGAGGCCCAGCTCGTGCCGTTCCTCCGGACCCGGAAGAACCTCGTGGTTGTCGAGGAGAAGCGCGGCTTCCTCGAAGCCGAGGTCCGGGCCCTGATCGGCAAGCACGGCTTCGGCGTGACCGTCTACGGCAAGGAGTTCGGCGACCTCGACGGGTTCCCGGCCTACGGGGGCCTCACCTACGAGCTAATTTATCAAAAGCTAAACCTCCTCCTCGACGTCCTCGACTACCGCCCGGAGGCGGCGAACTGTAAACTCCCGGTGACGCTGGCGGTGCCGGTGCCGAAGCGCCTGCCAACGTTCTGCCCCGGGTGTCCGCACCGGGAGACGCTCTCGATCATGAAGGACGTCCGCGCGGCCCTCGCGGGCCGCAACGTCGACCTCATCTCCCACGGCGACGTCGGCTGCTATTCGCTCTCCTTCCTCGAACCGTTCAAGGAGATGCACGACCTCTCGGCGATGGGGCAGGGCGGGGCCCTCGGCGCGGGGACCGACCTCTTCACCACGAACCCGTCCGTAGTACTCATGGGCGACTCGACGTTCTTCCACTCGGGAATGACGGCGATCTCGAACTCGGTCCAGATGGGCCACAACATCACTTACATCCTCCTCGATAATGACAATACGGCCATGACCGGGCACCAGGTGACGCCGCGGACGGGGGTCTCCGTTGAGGGCGAAACCCGGCCCCGTCAGAGCATGCTCGACGTCGTCCGCTCGCTACGGGTCGACGCGGCGATCGAGGTCAACCCCTCGGACCGGTACTTCTATAAGAACCTCCTCCTCGAGCTCGTTCAGAGGTCCGGGGTCAAGGTCGTCGTCTCCAACAAGGAGTGCGGCCTCACGTTCCACGGCCGGAAGAAGCGCGAGGAGCGGAAGCTCTTCGCCGGCGGCGGGACCGAACCCGTGCGCGAGTTCTACCAGATCAACACGCTCGCCTGCGAAGACTGCCGGGCCTGCGTCGAGATGACCGGCTGCCCAGGCCTCACGCAGTCGAGCGACGCCTACGGTACGAAGGTCGCGATCGACCCGCAGATCTGCGTCTCCGATTCCTACTGCACGAAGATCAAGGCGTGCCCGAGCTTCGAGCTCGTGCAGGTCTCCGACTACCATCCGACGAAGTATAAAGACGACGTCGCGGCCGTCGCAGGCCGGGACCCGCTCCCGGCCCCGGTCGCGGCGAAGTCCCTCGGCGACGTGGCCGCCGGCGCGGACTTCCGGGCCATCGTCATCGGCGTCGGCGGCTCCGGCGTCACGACGATCTCCCGGATCATCGCCGAGGCCTCGGCCGAGATGGCCGGCCGCGACGACCTGTGCTTCAAGTTCATGGACCAGAAGGGCCTCGCGCAGCGGAACGGCTCGGTCATCAGCCACCTCGCCGTGTACTCCGACAAGAAGGTCCACGGACCGGTCGTCCCCGTCGCCACCGCGGACCTCGTGGTCTCGCCGGACCTCCTCGAAGGGGCCCGGGCGGTGGAGTACCTCGGGCCGCGGGGGCTCCTCATCGTCGACGAGGAGTTCCAGGTTCCGCTCTCGATCCTCCTTGACCGCGGCATCGACGCGCCCGTGACGACGCCGGCGGCGCTCCAGCGCGAGCTCCGGGAGAAGCTCGGCGACCGGGTGATCCTGGCGCCGCTGAAGCAGATGAGCTTCGAGCGCTTCCAGCGCCCCGTCTACGCGTCCGCGATGATCCTCGGGATCGCGTTCCAGGCGGGACGGCTGCCGTTCGCCGAGACCGACCTCGCCCGGGCCTTCCGGAGCGCGGTCCCGAAGGCCGAGTTCGACGCTAACTGGGAAGCCTTCCAGATGGGGCGGGAGTGGTTCCTCGGGCACCGGGGCGAGGCGCGAAAGGCCGTCGACCGGAGCGCGCTCCTCGACGCCAGCGTCCGCCTCGCGGCCTACCCGTGGCAGTCCGCACGGAAGTTCTCCGATCTCCTGGCCGCGCACGGCCGGATCCTCGGTCAGCTCTTCCCGGAGCTCCCGGCCGAGCACCTCCGGCAGTACGTCCACGACCTCCTGGTCTTCGACCACGGGAAGGGGCTCGCCGCGTTTACCGAGGGGGCCCGGGAGCTGCGGAAGTTCTACGCCGGCGACGACCTGGCCGTCGCTCTCCGGACCTTCGCCAAGACCTATTGGATAAAGGACGAAGTCTTCGTCTCCCATCTCATGATTTCTCCCCTCAAGGCCGCGGCCGACGAAGAACGCTACGGGAAGCTCGGAACGCGCTTCCGCGTGGTCCACATCAACCGGCCGGCCTTCGTTCTCTTCGGCCGGAAGGTCGAGTTCGACTTCTCTCCGAAGCGGTGGATGCTGCGGCTCATGCGGCACCTCCGTATCCTCCGGTCCCTCATGCCGCAGTGGCACGACACCGAGCGGGCGATCGCGGCCCGGATCCGCGCCGAGCTCCTCAAGGGGCCGCTCCCACGCCGGCGCCTCCTCGAGCTCGACAGCGTGAAAGGCTACCGCGAGGTCCGGTACGAGGCCGCGGCCCGGTACCTCGGGAGCCCCGATGTCTAAGATCGTCGACGCCGTCTCCGTCGTCATCACCTGCGGGAACGAGGTCTTCGCGATCCAGCGGCAGCCGTTCCTTGGAGCGTTCCCGGGGTACTGGGCGTTCCCCGGAGGCAAGGTCGAGGCTAACGACGCCGATCACTGTCCGCCGTGGCCCCTCCTCGAGGGCATCGACCTGCGCCTCTTCGGGGCCGCGCTCCGCGAGGCGCACGAGGAGCTCGGCGTGGATCTCCGCGACGAGCTGGCCCGGGGCCGCGTCGCGGGCGTCCACTACCTTGGCCTCGCGGTTACGCCAGACTTCAATCCCTACCGGTTCGCGACCTCCTTCTTCAAGGTCGAACTCACGGAGAAACCGGAGTTCGTCGTCGACCGGAACGAGGTTCGGATCGGGGAGTGGGTGAGCGCCGGCGAGCTCCTCCGGCGCTACGACCGGGGCCAGCTGCTGGCCGTTCCGCCGGTGATCAAGGTCATCCAGACGCTGGGCCGCGACCCCGCGGTCCGCGCCGTGCCCGACATCAACTTCACCTACGATGGGGCGCGGTTCGTCCCCTGGATCGAATCGCTCAAGGGAATCCGCCAGGTGATGCCCCTCTCGCACACGCTGCCGCCGGCAACCCGGACGAACGCCTTCGTGATCGGCGACGACGTGCGGGTGGTCGTAGATCCGTCCCCGCGGGACGACGCCGAGTACGAGAAGTTTCGGAACACGCTCGCGCTCTTCGGCGCCGACAAGATCTTCCTCACGCACCACCACCCGGACCACTACGAGCGCGCGAACCGGCTGGCCCGGGAGCTCTGCGTCCCGGTGCTCCTCTCCGCCTACACGCGACGGCGGATCCTCGAGAAGGATCCCGGCTTCTTCGACGGCGTCGCCGTCGCGGAGGTGCGCGAGGGCGACGCCGTCACGACCTGGCTGGGGCGGACCGTGCGGGTGCTCGAAGTCCCGGGCCACGACGAGGGCCAGCTCGCGCTCTACCCCGAGGACAACAGCTGGTTCCTCGCGGGGGACCTGTTCCAGGGCGTCGGGACCGTCGTCATCGGCGGCGCCGAGGGAGACATGAAGAAGTACTTCGCGACGCTCGAGCGCGTCATCGCTCTGGGGCCCGCGGTGGTCTTTCCTTCCCACGGGATCGGCCTCGGCGGAACCAGCATCCTCGAGAAGACGCTCGCCCACCGCCGGCTCCGGGAGACCCAGGTCCTAGCGCTCCACCAGGAGGGCTTCGCGCCCGAGGAAATGCTGCCGAAGCTCTACGCCGACGTGCGGCCCGAGCTCTGGCCCTACGCCCTCGAGAACATCCGGAAACATCTCGCGAAGCTCGCCGCCGAGGGACTCCTCGGAACGTGAAGAGGGCGCCGGTCGGGGCCCTCGCTAGTTAATTGAGAAAATTTTGGTGAACATATAGCCGGTAGATCTTGTCCTTCGTCCGGCGGATCGAGAAGTTGCCGCTTTCCTTCTGCTCGATCAGAAACTGATAGTACTCGGGCCTCGTGTCCGCGATCTCGAGGACCGACTTCCCTTCGAACTCGCCGAAGTCGATGACGACCTTGTCTTCCTCAATGATCCCCGTGAGCGGACTCTGTTCCTGCGCCATTTATTCCCTCCCTAGAATTCCGTGGTTCAGTCTCTACCGTGAAACTGTTTTGTATATTTTGATTATGAAAAAATTGTGATGACTTTGGGAAGCCTAGTTTTTGTAAAACTGCTTCATAAACACCACGAGCGCGCGGAACTCCTGAGGGTACTCATCGGCCATGAGCTTCTTCACCAGTTCGAGCGACTGGAAGAGCGTGAGGCTCCGCCGGTAGGGGCGCTCGCTCGTCATCGCAACCATGATGTCGAAGA
The DNA here is from genome assembly GCA_044371595.1 of Bacteriovoracaceae bacterium. Classification (GTDB taxonomy): domain Bacteria; phylum Bdellovibrionota; class Bacteriovoracia; order Bacteriovoracales; family Bacteriovoracaceae; genus Peredibacter. The sequence continues at coordinate 287 of JBILTI010000041.1, read as the reverse complement.
CGGCGACGAGCGTGCTCTCGAGGCCGAAGACGATCTCCTGCTCCCGGCGGCGCTTGTCCCGGGCCACGATATTCTTGAGCTTCTCGTTCATGAAGTGATGGTGGCGGATGATCGTCAGGTAGTTCTTCGATAGCGGGATCCGGCCCTCGAGGAGGTCGAACGAGAAGTCCGCGTGGTTCCCGAAGAGCTCCTGGTCGCGGGTCGTGAGCGTCTTCAGGTCGTACTTCTCGTCGGGGATCATCGCCATGCCGATGTCCTTCAGGTAGCTCGCGAGGAAGAGGTTCTCC
>JBILTI010000023.1:0-9836 GCA_044371595.1 Bacteriovoracaceae bacterium | reverse complement strand
CTCCGGACGGCGAATTCATCATTTTTTCCTCAAAACGGATGCTAAGCCGTCGGAAGGCCGTCCAGGATATCTACATTATGAACAGAGAAGGAGAAATTCTCGGTCAATTGACCCAGAATTTTGGCCTCTGTTTCTCTCCTCAATGGACTAACCTCTAGGAATCATTAGTTTTTTTGAATAAATTTTAAGCACTGCAGCAAAATAGTCTTGTAAATTTTTCAGGCAGATTGTAATATCTCCCTCGTAACGCACTGTGCAATTTTTAAGCAAGTTAAAGATTTAAGTGTAAAGGGGAACATCATGAAAACAGCTGCTCATCAGAACGAACTCGCTACTCTTTCAACAGTTCTTCTCTCGAACCTGGATGAAGTAGTCTTTTTCTCTAAGCTCTCGGGCTTCGTCCGGGAAGTCATGGGCGAGCACAAGGTCCTCGGCTTCGAGGTCCTCTCCGACGGTTCTACCCGCCTCATCGCCGAAAACGGCGCGGCCCTCCCGGCGCCGCGGCTCTTTAACAAGGGCCAGGGCCTCTCCGGCTACGTCGCGCGGATGAAGCGCGCGTACTATTCGAACTCCGTAAAGCGCGATCCGATCGCCGTTAACGGCTACCGGGACGACGTCGTCGAGGCCGAGCTCTGCCTTCCGGTCATGATCGAAGGTTCCGTCATCGGAACCCTCAACGTCCAGTCCCTGAAGAAAGACCGGAACTTCGGCGAGGCCGACCTCGCGGCGCTCAACGAAATCCTTAATCAGCTGCACTCGCCGATCAAGAACATGCACCTCTTCCTCATGGCGAAGAACCTCAACCGGGAGCTCCTCCAGAAGATCGAGGCCCGGGAGAAGGAACTCTCGAACCGCGTCGAGATCCAGATCACGAAGTCCTTCGAAGATAACTCGCAGATGATCGGTACCTCGAAGAGCTTCCTCGAGGTCGTCCAGACGGCGAAGAAGATCGCCGCCCAGGACTTCCCGGTGCTCCTCGAAGGCCAGCACGGCGTCGGCAAGAAGATCCTCGCCCGGAAGATCCACAGCTGGTCGGGCCGGAAGGGGGCGGCCGTCGTCGCCTCCTGCGGCGCCTTCAGCGAGGCGCAGCTTGACCGCGAGATCTTCTCGTCCAAGGGCCTCATGGTTCAGGCGAACGGCGGGACCCTGATCATCGACGACATCGGCGCCTGTGCGCTCAACATCCAGACCAAGCTCCTCCGCGCCCTCGTGGCCGGCGAGATGATCTCCGTCGACACCGAGGAGAAGATCGCCCTCAACGTCCGGCTCATCGCGACGTCGAAGGTGTGCCTGAAGAACCTCGTGGAGAGCGGCGCCTTCAAGGAAGACCTCTACTACCGCCTCAACACCGTCGGGCTAAAGATCCCGGCGCTCCGCGACCGCCAGGAAGACGTCAAGGTCATGTCCGAGTTCTTCCTGAACCACGGTAAGGTGGAGAAGAAGGTCCTCACGTCGGCGGCGATCGAGAAGCTCGCGACGTACTTCTGGCCCGGCAACGCGCACGAGCTCAAGAACGTGATGGAGCGGACCTATATCCTGACCGACGGTCAGTACATCGAGGCCTCACACCTGCCGGAGTTCGCTCAGGAAGTGAAGGTCGAGAAGGTCGAAGCGAAGCCAACTTATCAGGAGTTTACGCTCTTCGACCTCGAGAAGAGGCACATCATTGACACTCTTAATCATTTAGGTGGCAACAAGACTCGCGCGGCGAAAGCTCTTGGAATCACTGTGAAGACTCTCTACAACAAGCTTCACAGCTACGGCCTGATCGAGGCCCGCGAGCAACAATAAGATTTGAAGAGTTAGCGATTAAAAAGTAAACTACAACGACCAGGAGCACTTATGTCTAAGACGACGACGAACACGACTACGGAAGAGAAAGTGGCCCCCGCCGCCCCCGAGGCGATGACGCTCAAGAACTTCCGCTCGAACGGTGACATCGAGAACTTCTACCGCTACATCCACGACAACGGCCTTCGCCGGGAAGCGTTCATGCTGATGGAGTACGCGATCTCGAAGGTCGCCAAGGTAAGAAAGGGCAAGCGCTCGAAGACCCTCCAGTAACACCGCACTGACCCGGGAGCTCCACCGACGGAGCTCCCCGTTTTTCCCCGCCGGACCCACACATGGACGTATCCAAGACCAAAATCGTTTTCGATCCCCTCTACGGTTTTATCCACCTCACGAGCCTCGAGTGGGAGATCATCCACACGCCGTTCTACCAGCGGCTCCGCTGGATCAAGCAGCTCGGGTTCACCTTCTACACTTTCCCCGGCGCCGAGCACTCGCGCTTCGGCCATTCGATCGGGGTGATGTTCAACGCCCACAAGATCCTCCAGCGGTTAGGGAAGGCGGTCCCGGAGGCGGACCTCTTCAACGACGAGGTCGCCTCGCCGGAGAAGGCGTTCCACCAGAGCATCCGGCTCGCGGCCCTCCTCCACGACCTCGGGACCTTCATGTTCTCGCACACGACGGAGATGGCCTACATCCGCTACGGCGAGACGACGAACGACAAGAACGGCAAGGGGCACCCGGACGACCACGAGCACCTCGGGTCGTTCATCATCAAGAACACCGACTACCCGCGGGGCATCACGTACGTCCTGAAGAAGTACAAGCTCGACCCGCAGAAGATCTCGAACCTCGTGAAGGGGATCGACCCGTCGATCCTCGCGAACCAGATCCTCCACTCGGAGGTCGACTGCGACCGGATGGACTATCTCCTCCGCGACGCCCACTACTCCGGCATCAAGTACGGGACCTACGACCGCGACTACCTCCTGCACCACTTCAAGGTCGCCTCGGTCAACGGCCACGACGTCCTCGCGATCGGCCACAACGCGCTCCACGCCGTCGAGGACTTCCTTATGGCGCGGTTCGCCTGGTACTCGCAGGTCATCCGCTCGGCCCGCGGCGCGCGCTTTGACGCGATCGCCGAGGAGCTCTGTTACTATATGCTCGAGAAGGGGAAGGTTTATTCCTACTCTCAGCTGATGGAGCTGATTGAACGGGACCCGGACAAGTTCTACACGTTCAACGACCAGTACTTCATGCAGCAGGTCCACCGCTGCTACACCGACGGGAGCTTCGACCGGAATCCGCGGATCAAGGATCTCGCGCACTGCCTCCTCTTCGAGAAGGCGCCGCGGACGGTTAAGTGCGAGGAGTTCAAGCAGCGGATCCTGAACCAGGACGAGGACCACGTCCTCGACAAGATCATGAAGCGCGCCGAGGACAAGATCCGCGAGATCAAGGACCTCCTGAAGAAGAAGGGCACGGACAAGGACTGGATCGTCGAGGACCTTCCGACGAAGCACATTATCTTCGTGAAGTCGCGACGGAAGCTCGTCAAAGGTAAGACTAACGAGAACCTCCTCCTCGAACGCGATCCGGCGAAGATCCTCCTCGAGGACGGGGACGTGAAGCTCCTCGGCGACGTCGAAAACTCGATCATCGCGGACCTCCAACAGAAGTTTAATTTCGTCCCGAATGTCTACTGTTCGGACTCGGCCTACGAGCTTCTGAAGGCCGAGGGGATCGTCGAGTAGGGCTTCGCTTTTGACGAAGAATTAAATTGTTCTCGTCCCGGGATTCTGGGAGGATGAGCGTATGCGCATGTCCGCCGGACCCGTGGTCCTCCTCGCGATTTTCCCGATCGCCGTCTGGCTTCTCCTGGAGCTGACGCTCCCGCACGCGTCGTTCGTCCACGTCCAGCTCCACTCGCTCGTCGAGGCCCTCACGGGCTTCTCGATGATCCTCCTGGGCCTCCTGTCGCTCGTCCACCACGGCGAGGACGAGGGGCCGCTCCGGTTGCCGTACGCGGGCCTCGTCGCGATGGGGATCGGGGATCTGTTCCACGGGAGCGTCGCGGCGGGGAACCTCTTCATCTGGCTGCGGACCTTATCGAGTTTTAGCGGTAGCCTCGGTTTCAGCCTCGTCTGGATCGGACCCCGGATTCTTTCCCCGCGGCGCTCGGACGCCGTTGGCGGAGCGCTGTTCGCGGTGGCGCTCGTCACCGCGGCGCTGTCGCTGATCTATCCAGCCTCGGTTCCCGAGATGCAGACCGCCGAGGGGTTCTCGGCGGTCGCCAAGGGGGCCCACGCCGGGACCTTCTTGCTGTTCCTCGCGGGCGGCGCCTACTTCATCATCTTCGGCCACGGCGACCGGGGCCACCGGAACCTCTTCCTCGGGAGCTTCGCGGTTCTGCAGGCGATCGCGGCGCTGGTCTTCCTCCATTCCGAGCTCTGGACGGCGACGTGGTGGTGGTGGCACCTCCTGCGGCTCTCCTCGGGCCTCATCCTCGTCGTCTACCTGATCTTCTGGCACCGGGAGCTCGAGGACGAACTCCGCCGGGCGGTGTCGCTCCGGGAGGACCTCGTGGCGATCGCCTCGCACGAGCTCCGGGGGCCCCTCACCGCGCTCCGGCTCCAGGCCCAGCTCATGGAAACCCAGCTCGACCAGCGCGAGAAGGTCCGGGAGAAGCTCCGTCTCTTTCTCCGCGAGACCGGCCGCTTTGCGAAGGTCGTCGACGACCTCCTGGACATCTCCCGGATCCACGCGGGCCAGCTCCGGCTCGAGAAGCGCCCGACGGATCTCGGGAAGCTCGCGGCGGAGATCCTCGCGGTGCTCGGGCCCGGGCTCCAGGAGGAGCGGCAGGAAGTGCGGAGCTTCCTGGCGGCGAACGTCGTAGGGGAGTGGGACGGCGAGCGGCTCTCCCAGGTGCTCCATAACCTCCTGTCGAATGCCCGAAAATACGGCGAAGGCCTACCCATCGAAATCCGCGTCTGGCGCGACGGCTACGGCGCGTTCCTCGCCGTGAAGGACGAGGGCCCCGGGATCTCGTCGATGGACCAGCGAACGATCTTTGAGAAGTTCCGCCGCGTGACGCTGAACGATCGGATCCCGGGCCTCGGCGTCGGTCTCTTCATCACAAAGCGGATCGTCGACCTTCACGGCGGAAGGCTCGAGGTCCGGAGCACTCCGGGGGCGGGGGCCGAGTTTCGGGTTTCGTTGCCGGTCTCCGACGGACCGGAGCGGTAGCGCGTCGGGGCCGGGCGTTCCAACCGCGCTCGCCTACCATCGAGGTCGATGGAAACGCTGATCGCCTATTCGACGAGAGGGATAGAGGCCGCCGGCGTGCTGGTCATCCTTGGCGGGTTGCTCCGCTCGGCCTGGCACTACGTCCGCTACCGCCAAACGAGTCCCGAGTCGAGCTACAAGCGCTTCCGCCGACAGATCGGCCGCTCGATCCTCCTGGGTCTCGAGCTCCTCGTCGCCCCCGACATCATCGCGACCGTCGCGATCGAACCGACGCGGGAGAGCGTCCTCGTCCTCGCCGAGATCGTCCTCATCCGGACGTTCCTGAGCTTCTCGCTGGAGGTCGAACTCGAGGGGCGGCTGCCCAGCCGGGGGAAGGAGGAGGTCAGGCGACGCCGGCGCTTGCGGGCCCCACCGATGTTCCGGAACAGAGCTCCCCGAGCTCCCGGGCCGCGGCGGCCGAATCCCGGGTGCTAAAGTAGAAGCGCTTCCCAGTGTGGAGCTCGACCAGGAGGCCCGGTTCCCAGAACCGTCCGTCGTAGTAGTGGAAGCGACCGAGGAGCGAGCGCCACTCCCGGAAGCGTCCGAGGACCGCGGGCAGCGGCACCGCCCGGACCGAACGGATCTCTCGAAGCGGAATCCGCCGAGAGAAGTACGAGAGGCCCTTGATCGCGAGTTCGTCGTCGACGACGTAGAGCTTCCGCGGGACGGCCGCGAGCACCGCCTGCGCGACGGCGACGAGGAGGAACGTCTCGGCCGCCGCCTCGAGGTAGCGGCCGTAGATCCCGAGCGACGTCCCGAGGAGCGCGTCGATCCCGCGGACCGAGACGTACTCGGCATGGAGGAAGAGCTCGAGGATCACGCCGCCGACGACGACCTCGAGGAGGAGGAGCGGCGGGAAGCGGACCTTCCGAACCCAGCGGACCCGGTCGTGACGGAACGGCTTCAGGAGAAGCCGCCGGAAGAGCGCCAGGAACGCCACCGCGAGGAGCGCTCCGAAGAGGTAGTAGTCGCGGTAGAAGAAGATCTCCGGTTGCGCCACGGCGAGGTATTCGTTCTCCGGCCGGGCGTGCTTCCGGAGGATGCGCCGGTATTCGTCCGGCGTCACGTCCTTCAGGAGCTCTCCGGGCGTGACCCAGTTCCGGAAATGGTCGTTCAGCTCGGTCATGAGGTCCGCGAGCTCGGCCCGCGCTTCGGCGTCGCGGCCCCAGAGGCGGAAGCCGTTCAGGTAGAGGCGGACGGCCTCGCGGACGTCGTCGTCGGATAGGCCGCCGTCCCGGAGCTCGCGGTAGAGGAGGTCGCGGACGTAGCGGAGGTTCTCGCGGAAGCGCTCCCGCGACGTCGAGAGGTTGATCGTGAAGTAGCCGTAGTCCCCGTAGAAGCCGTTCTTCTCGTAGGCCGTGTACGTCTCGCCGGAGAGGTTTCGGATCTTCTTCATGAGCCGATGGGCGAGGTGCTGGCTGTACGACTCGAGGACCTCGCGGTCGCGCTGGTCGAGCCGGTCCACCATGAACCCGAGCGTGATCGAGCTCGTGTCCTCGCTGATGGCGAAGTCGCGGAAGGGCTTCCCGCGGAGCGTGCCCTTCACCCGGCGCCGGAGGTCGCCGGTTCCCCGGGACGGGTGCTGGCCCCAGGTCTCCTCGAGGCGCGCGAGGACCGCGGCCGGGTCGAAGGCCCCGCCGACGGTGAGCTGCATGTTCGACGGATCGTAGTAGCGGCGGTAGTGCGCTTCGAGCTGGGCCCGGGTCAACCGGAGCGTGGAGAGCTGGTCCTCGGCGAGCGAGTAGGGGGCGAGGTCGACGATGCCGTAGTACTCCTCCCAGAAGGGTTTCTCCCGGAGGTGCGACGGGGAGATGATCCGTAACGGATCGAAGCCCAGGAGCCGGATCACCGGGCCCGGTTCGCCGATCTCGAGGAGCACGGTCTTCTTCTCGGTCTCGAGGTACTTCTCCCGGATCGTCGGCGCAAAAATCATCCGCCGAAAGTTATCGAGGAGCCAGCCGGCGTCGCGGCGGGGGATCGTTGCGAAGTAAGACGTTTCCTGCTCCGTCGTTTCGCCGTTCGCCGTCCCCTCTCGCTCCTTGATGAGCTCGGAGAAGCTCATGTCGTCCTTTAAAATTTCGTTCCGAAACAGGACGTGCTCGAGGAGATGGGAGACGCCGAAGTTCCCCTCGGTCTCGTGGTCGAGGCCCACCCCCACGCGGAGCTTTACGTGCACGAGGTCGCCGGAGCGATCGGGGGCGAGGACGACGACGAGGCCGTTCTTCAGGCGATGCCGCTGGATGGATTTAAGCGGGTCCGATTCGTCGGCCATGAGCGGCAGAGAAAGGGCGCAGAGGAGGAGCATGATAACGTGCATAAGAAACCTATCGGAGGCGGGGAGGGGAACCGTAGCGGAGCGCGGCGGTCCGGTATTTTGCAGGGGCAGATTCTTTACTTTCTCAGTTTAAACTCGGTACAATGTTTGCATAACGTTAACCGGGGTGCCAAGAAGGAACCCCGATATTAGCTCAGGCAGAGGTTTCACGGATGTTAACCGGTCGTCTTCCCCAGCAAGGTCGCCCTCGCCAGGGGACAACTAACCAAAATTATTTGTTCCACCTGGATAACCTCTCCGTCGAATACGGTGCCGTTAAGGCTCTGAAGGCGGTGCAACTGACGATCTATCCGGGGGAGATCCTTTTTGTCACCGGTCCGTCCGGCGCCGGCAAGACCTCGCTTCTGAGCGTCCTCGGGGGCCACCTCGCGCCGACCTCCGGCAAGGCGATCCTCCCGCACGAGCGCAACTCCAAGCACTTCGTTTCCACCGTGTTCCAGGACCTTCGTCTCATGCAGAAGAAGACCTGCGAAGATAACCTGTGGCTCGCCTACGACTCGGCGATCTACAACGACCGGAACGAGTTCTACCGGGAGATGGAAGACCTCGCGCGGCTCCTCCTGGTGCAGGACCAGCTGGGCCGCAAGATCGAGGACTGCAATGGGGGCCTCAAGCAAAAGATCGCGATGATCCGCGCGCTCCTGTGCCGGCCGACGGCGCTCCTCGCCGACGAGCCTACCAGCTCCCTCGACAAGGAAAACTCCTACCGCCTCTTCGAAGTCTTAAACCACTTTAACCACAAGAAAGGCCTCACCCTCGTCTGGGCGACCCACAACAAGGAGCTGATCAAGCAGTTCCCCGGGAAGATCGCGCACCTCGAGGGCGGCCGCCTCGTCTACGCGGGTCATGCATGTTTTATTTAAAAGAATTCTTCAAGTCGATCGGCGAGGCCCCCCTTCGGGGCGCCTCCTTCCTCCTCTTCTCCTGCGTCCTGGCGCTCGGGCTCACGCACCGGCCCTGGCTCGCGGCGGGGATCGCGCAGCTGACCCCGGAGAAGATGGTGAGCCCGTACTTCGTTGCCGTCCTCGACGGGACCGTCGATCCGGAGAAGGTGAAGGCCCTCCTGGGCCGCCTCCCCGGCGTCGTCGCCGTCGACGATAAGGAATCGGAGCGCTCGCGGGCGAAGCTCGCGTCCCTCGTGGGTCAGCTCGGGAGCGACTACGCGCTCGACGCGAACCTTCTGGACTTCCGCTCGCTCCGGGTCGTGATGAGCTCGTCGCTCTCGGCCGAGAGCCTCGACTTCGTCCGAGGCCAGGTGGTGAAGCTTGGGGGCGCGGAGCACGTGACCGCCACCGACGTGAAGTACCCGGAGATCACCGGCGTCATGAAGGGCCACCCGTTCTACGGCTTCCTCGCGAAGGCCGGGGACTGGGGCGTCGTCGGCCTCGCGGCCCTCCTCTGGATCGTTTGCTACTGGCTCTGCTACGACGTCTTCCGCTCGCGGGCGTACCTCATCGAGAAGTTCCAGCGGAAGAAGTTCGTCGCCGCGAAGACCATCGCCGCGGGCCTCGGCCTCGTCTTCGCGATCTTCACGGCCGTCGGGATCTGGAACGGGACCCTCAAGGTCTTCGACTCGCTGATCCTCTTCATGGTCTTCTCGATCTTCTGGACCTTCTCGATGCAGGACTGGAGATGGAAACCCACGTTATGAAGCGGTTCCTCGTCCTCTCCCTTTTCTTCGCGCTCGCCGCCGGCGCCGCGGTCCGCAGACCCGGCGACGAGCTGGCCCGCTACCGGACCGAGGTCCTCGAGCTCGGCGCTCGTCTCTCGTCGCTCGAGAAGGAGCTCGGCGCGAAGAACAACCTCTACCTCTCGAGCCTCGAGCAGATCCGCCGCTTCGACGCGGACGTGAAGCTCTACCGCGATGAGCTCGCGAAGAAACGGCGGGAAGTCGCGGGGGCCCGGTCCGATAACAAACGCGTCCTCCAGAGCTACCTCCTAGAGAGCGAGAACGAGACCACCGAGCCGTGGCAACGGAAGGTGCACCTCGAGCTGCTCCGCCGCGCGCAGGACAAGCTCCGTCGGACCGAATCCGAGCTCGCGGGCTACGACGCGAAGGTGGCGGAGTTCGACGAGAAGCTCGGCGAGCTCCGGAAGAACGAGGAGGAGCTCGCAACCGTGATCAAGGAGCTCGAGGCGCGGAAGAAGGTCGTCATGGAGTCGTACCTCACGAAGGTCGAGAGCAAGAAGAAGGCCGAGTCCCGGGTCCAGGCGACGAAGCTCGAGGCGCGGATCGCGGTGGTGAAGAAGTCGCTCAGCGCCGCGCCGGTGATCCAGAGCAAACCGGACCGGCTCTTCTCCCGGCCCGTCGACGATTACCTGAGCTTCACTCCGAGCCCGAAGGGCGTGACCTTCAAGTTCGCCGCCGCCCAGCCGGTGAAGGCCGTCGGCGGCGGGAAGATCGTCTTCGCCGGCGACCTCG